>NZ_JBLHOE010000052.1:0-24075 GCF_047622445.1 Sulfurimonas sp. | reverse complement strand
AAAGACGATGACAAAGACGATGACAAAGATGATGACAAAGATGATGACAAAGATGATGACAAAGATGATGACAAAGATGATGACAAAGATGATGACAAAGATGATGACAAAGATGATGAAGATTCAAATGAGAACAATAATGAAGGAAACAATACGACACCAACCGTACCAACTACAACAGGAGCGTATACATTATTAGCATGGAATGATTTAGGTATGCATTGTTTTGATGGTAGTGATTTTTCTGTTTTTTCTATACTTCCGCCTTACAACAATTTAAATGCACACCTAATTCAAAAAGATGGCACTTCAAATAAACATATCACAGCCGGAGTGACTTTAACGTATGAGTCATTAGCGTATGCAGGAAATATAAATACAAGTAGTAGTGATAAAACAAATTTTTGGGATTATTTGCCATCTCTATTTCCTGGGGTAACAAGTACTAATGATGTTGGACTCACTGGAAATAAAACTCCTTCAACAATTCCAAGTCCTATGGCTTACAATACAATTCATAATTGGTGGGAAGCTGATGGTATCCCAATCGTAAATAGAGATGATACTAATACAACTAACTATTACCCTATGGTAAGAGTGGTTGCGAAGGATACGGATGGAGCTACTTTAGCAACAGCAGATGTAGTACTTCCAGTAAGTGATGAAATGGATTGTGGTAAATGTCATGCTAGCACGGTAACATCAACTGATGCCCGACCAATTGCTGGATGGGAAAATAATTCAGATATTTTAAAAGATTATAAATATAATATTTTAAAGCTTCATGATGAAAAATATCCTATCAATGTAACCGATCTAAATAGCTTAAGTGCTAAAGGCTATACCTACCAGTCTAGTTTATATAACACGGCAAAAGCTGGTACACCAATTCTTTGTGCAGCTTGCCACAGTTCTAATGCTTTAGGAACAACAAATATTGGGAATGCTAAAGCATTAACAACTGCTCTACATGCAAAACATGCTAGTGTCTTAGATCCAACTAATGGTTTAGCTCTAGACAATTCTCAAAATAGAACATCATGTTACACTTGCCACCCTGGTGGAGAAACAGAATGTCTTAGAGGAGCAATGGGAGATGCAAAAGATGCAAATGGAAACCAAACGATGCAATGTCAAAGTTGTCATGGTACTATGCATGATGTTGGTAATACAGATAGAACTGGCTGGCTAGATGAACCAAATTGTCAAGTATGTCATCAAAATGCTCAAAGACATGAGTCTGCATTAGTAAATGGTAGTTTAAGAGATGTACTAGATAATAGATTTGCAACAAATGCAAATACTCCTTCTCCTGGGGTGAGTTTATATAGATATAGTACAGGACATGGTGATTTACAATGTTCTTCTTGTCATGGTTCTACACATGCTGTTTTTCCAACAAGCCATGCTCAAGACAATATCATCAGTGAGCAAATTCAAGGTCATAGCGGTACTATAGCCGAATGTACAGCATGTCACACTACAACTCCAAGTACTACTACTGGTGGTCCACACGGAATGCATACAGTTGGTCAGTCTTGGGTTAAATCACATGAAGATATAGCAGAAAGGAATTCTGCGCAATGTACTACATGTCATGGAAGTGATTACCGAGGCTCTGTTTTATCCAAAACATTTTCTGCACGAACATTTGACGCAGATGGAAAAACAAAAAACTATTCAAAAGGTGAAGTAGTTGGTTGTTATGACTGCCATGGTAAAGAATGGTAGACTAGTAAATATCTAGTATCTTTTGATGCTAGATATATATTTTTAGAGGAAAAAAGTGTTCCATCTACTACTGGAAAACTGCATTATACTCATTCTAAAATAAGAGCTGCTTATAAAAGTTTGCGAACAAACTTACCTTATATTTTCACTTACAAAAATAATAAAAAACTACACATACCGAATACGACGAATGCACTCGAAGGTGGAGTCTTCTTACACATGAAAAATATGATTAGCTTGCATCGTGGGATTAGTAAAGGTTTGAAGATAACTTTGGTGGATTACTATCTAGTAAATTATCAAAAAAAGTGAGTTTATAAACCTCCGTATTTTTAATTAAGTTATAATGTTTTATAAATAATTTTGGAGTTGTCTATGTATCTGAATAAAATAATGGGCTTGAGTGTTTTAGTCTTTTTAACGGTATCTTTTGTAGCTTGTGAGTCTAAAAAAGATACTACGGCACAGGTAAAAGAAGTACGTAAGGTAGACGTAGATATACATACTTTACAAAGACAAACATATCCCATTTGGATAGATTTTTCTGGTAAAACAGAAGCTTTTCAAGATGTAGAAGTAGTTTCTCGAGTAAGTGGTGAACTTCAAAAGATCTATTTTAAGGCAGGAGATGCAGTACAAAAAAATCAAATTCTATTTAAAATAGATGACAGTGAATACAAGGCTATACTAGAACAAAAAAAAGCAACTTTGTTAAAAGACAAAGCTAGTTTAGGTCTAGCACAAGCTACGCTAAACAGATATGCACCTTTAGTCAAAAAAGATCTTGTTCCTAGAGAAAAGCTTGATGAACTCAAAGCAAATGTAGAACAACTTCAAGCAGTAGTGGATGCTGATAAAGCAGTTGTAAGACAGGCACAATTAAATGTAGAGCATACAAAAGTTAAGGCATCAGTAGATGGACTTGTTGGTAAAGAAAGTATTAGTAGAGGAAATCTAGTTTCTGCAAATAGTACAAGTTTAACCCGTATTGTTAATGCTAATACTTTATATGTAAACTTTAGTCCAAGTGCAAATACTGTGTCACTTATAAAAAAATATCGTTCCCAAATAAATCCCAAGGTACTTATAAAACTTGATAGTAGTACGGATGTAGAACTTCATGGAAAGATAGACTTTATAGATAACTTTGCGAATGAAACAACTGGAACAGTTAATATGCGCGCAATTATAGAAAATGAAGACAATATTATTCTTCCAGGTACATTTGTAGAAATACAATTACTTCTTACAGACAAAATTTCCATTCTTGGAATCCATCCTGACAACATAGGTCAAAATCAATTAGGCTCTTTTGTATATGTTGTAAATGCCAATAACAAAATAGAAACAAAACAAATAAAACTTAAATATTCAAATACTTCTTTAGCAATTGTCGAATCAGGTTTACAAGAAGGTGATAAAATGATTGTAAGTAATATTACAAGACTTAGAAATAATCTTCTTGTAAATGCAAAAACAGTCGAAAATCCGATAAAAAAATAAGGCTTATAAATGTTTTCAATATTATTTATACATAGACCGATTTTTGCTAAAGTTATCGCACTTTTTATTGTTATTGTTGGTGCTATAGCTATGTTTATCTTGCCTGTTGCACAGTTCCCGTCAATGACGCCTCCCACAATCCAAGTAAAAGCAAGTTACACAGGAGGAAGTGCTAATGTAGTTGAGACTTCAGTCACAAATATATTAGAAGAGCAGCTAAATGGTGTTGAGGGTATGATTTATATGGACTCAACTTCATCTTCAGATGGAAGTTCTAGTATAAACCTGTACTTTAAGTCTGGTTATGATTTGAATACAGCTGCTGTTGATGTACAAAACAGAGTTGCTCTTGCAACACCAAGATTACCTGAAAGTGTAAAACAGCAAGGTGTGACAACAAAGAAAAAATCTACATCTATGGTTCAAATGTTAACTGTGAGTTCTACAAACCCTTTACACGATGGACTATTCCTTTCTAATTTTGCAAGTCTAAATATTATGGAAGAGTTAAAAAGAATTGATGGTGTTGGTGATGTCCAAAATATGGGTGAAAGAAAATACTCTATGCGCATTTGGATTAACCCAGATAAACTGTCTAGTTTTGATTTAACAATCAATCAAATTATATCCGCAATAAAAGAGCAAAACATTCAAGCAGCTCTTGGTACAGTAGGTAGTTCACCTTCAAGTGCAAGTAATAAGTTTCAATACACTTTAGTTTCTAAAACAAGGTTAGATACACCAGAAGGTTTTGGCGATATTGTTATTAAAGAAAATAAAGATGGAACAAAGGTAACACTTCAAGATATTGCAAGAATAGAACTCGGATCTGAAACGTATTCATGGAGTGCAAGTCACAACAATGAGCCAACAGCACTTCTAGGAATATATCAACTTCCTAATGCAAATGCTCTTGATGTCGCAAAAAAGGTAAAGCAAAAAATAAAGGATTTATCTAGTAAGTACCCAGAGGGCATGGAAGTAAAACCAACCTATGATACGACCAGATTTGTTGAAGTTTCGATTGATGAAGTTATTGTAACCCTTTTTCAAGCACTAATTTTAGTACTTTTAGTAGTATACTTTTTCTTACAATCTGTACGAACTACTATTATTCCAGCTGTTGCAATTCCAGTATCTTTAATTGGAACATTTGCTTTACTTTTAGCTGTCGATTTTTCTATTAATACATTAACACTTTTTGGACTTATTTTAGCAATTGGTATTGTTGTAGATGATGCCATTATTGTTGTTGAGAATGTAGAAACTAACTTAGATAAAAATCCAGATATTACCCTTGATGAGGCTACTGAATTAGCTATGAAAGAGGTTTTTACTCCAGTTATATCTACGACCTTAGTTTTGTTAGCTGTATTTATCCCGGTTACATTTATTCCTGGGATTTCAGGAGCCTTATATCAACAATTTGCCCTAACTATAGCCTTTGCTGTTATTATTTCCTCTCTTACAGCACTTACTCTTTCCCCTGCTCTTTGTGCAAGCATACTTAAAAGAAGAGGGTCTGGAGAGAAAAACTTTATTTTTAGAAAGTTTGACAGTGGGCTTGAAAGTTTTAAAAAAATCTATGTAAAATTACTAGAAAAAATGATTAAGTTTTGGTACCTTGTAATAATAATATATATTGTATTACTTGCTGGGACATACTTTGCATTTAAGATACTTCCAACTGGATTCATTCCTAATGAAGATCAAGGTACTTTAGTAGCATCAATATCTTTAGAACCGGGAACTACATTCAACCTTACAAATGATGTCTCACAAAGAGTTACAGATATAATTTTAGAAACTAAAGGTGTAAGTGATGCACTAAGCATTCCTGGGTTTAATCTTATAACAGGTTCTATGGATTCATCTACGGCTACAATATTTTTAGTACTAGATGATTGGTCACTGAGAGAAGATTATGAGACCTCTATAGATGGAATTACCAAAGCTCTTATGAAAAGAATTAATACAGAGATAGTAGATGCAAATGTACGAGTATTTGGTATGCCCTCTATTCCTGGACTCTCAGCAGTTGGTGGTTTTGAAATGAAACTACAAAACTTATCGTCCTTAGAGTTTAAAGAGTTTGAATCACATGCGAACACTATGATTAAAAAGCTTAATGAAGATGATGCAATTATGATGGCGTATACAACATTCAAGAGTAACTACCCTCAATTTCATATTGATATAAACAGAGAAAAAGTTTTTTCACTAAATCTCAAGTTAAATGATGTATTTACCGTATTGCAGACATATTTAGGCTCTGTCTACATCAATGACTTTAATAAATTTGGAAAAACATACAGAGTATTTATGCAAGCAGATCAACAGTATAGAGAAAACAAGAATGCTATTGGTAATTATTTTGTTAAAAATGCTGAGGGCGAAAGTATACCCCTAAGTACAATAGTTAAAATTTCGCAAATAAGTGGAGCAAATACAATTACTCACTTTAATGGTTACCAGAGTATTGCTATTAATGGTGTGCATAATATCAAAGAAGGATATAGTTCCGGAGATGCGATAACTGCCCTAGAAAAAATTGCTAAAGAGACTCTTCCAAGTTCTCTGGGTTATGAGTTTTCAGGTATGACATTACAAGAAAAAGAAGCAGGTAATGCAGCTATGTATATTTTTGCCTTGTCTTTGCTTATGGTATTTTTATTTTTAGCAGCACAGTATGAGTCTTGGATGATGCCACTAATGATTATGCTTCCTATCCCTGTAGTAATGTTTGGAGCATTAGGTGCAAATATGTATGCTGGTTTATTAAATGATACCTATACGCAGATAGGATTGGTTTTACTCATAGGAATGTCATCTAAGAGTGCCATTCTAATTATAGAATTTGCAAAAGAATTACGTGAAGGTGGTATGAGTATAGTCCAAAGTGCTATTGAAGCTTCTGTTCAAAGATTACGGGCTATTTTAATGACAGTCTTTTCATTTTTACTTGGAATTTTACCATTAGTATTTGCTACTGGTGCAGGTGCAGCTTCAAGACAGTCTCTTGGTACTGCCGTTTTTGGTGGAATGTTAATGTCTACTATACTTACACTTATTCTAACTCCTGTATTATTTGTAGTGTTACAAAGATTACGAGAAAAAAAGGTAAAGAAAAATGTTTAAACAAAAGAAATTATTACTATTGCCTATATTCTTTTTGAGTATGTCTATAGAGGCAAAAGAGATAAGTTTAGATATGTTAATTGATCTAGCAATTAACAATAATTCTAATATAAAAATAAGTAAATACAAACAAGAAATAAAAGCTGCTTCCCTAGATATTGCCCAAGCAGGCTACTACCCTAAAGTATCTCTAACTGGTGAAGTAGCACAGTACGATATAGATAGTGGCTTAAGCCAAGTGAATGATACTGTTAAAGGTTTATCTTTAAGTGCAAATCAACTACTCTATGACTTTGGCAAGACAAGTAAAAGTATTGAATCTGCTGAAGAAAATTTTTCTGCTTCAAAAGAAGAAACTATAGCCAATATATCTTCTACGGTACTAGAGATTAAAAGAGCGTATTACAATATCTTAAAAGCACAGCAACAGATTAGTTTATATGAAGAGATGATACTGATAGACAAATTACGTTTAGAACAGGTTCAAGCTTATCATGAAGCTGGTATAAGAACTTTAATAGATGTAACAGATGCGAGACTTCAACTATCAAACTCAAAATTAAAGCTTTTAGAATCAAAATATTCTTTTAAAGAATCATTAGCGAATATAATTTCAATCATTGGAGTAGATGCTAAACAAAGTTATGAGATAAAAAAAGATTCAAATATTATCGAAATAGCTAGTCATGTTGATGAAATGAATGTTCAACTTGAACGTTTAAAAGAGAGTGGTTTAAAGAATAGACCAGAGATTAAACTCTATGAAAAGCAAATAGACGCGCAACAATACCAGCTCCAAAGTATACGATCAGAGTACTACCCTAGCGTAGAGCTAGATGCAATGTATAGTAATAAGGATTCTGATAAGATAGCCTCTTTAAATACAAAACAGATAAGTGCTGGAGTTTATTTGAAATGGAATGTATATACAGGAAATACTACAGAGGCAAATATAAAAAATAACTTTGCAACCCTTTCCACTCTTAAGCAAGAACTTTTTCAACAAAAACTTGAAATTAAAAAGAGTATAGATATTGCGTATTCACAAGTTAAATCAAGTGAAGAGAGTATAAAAATATCTTTCTTGACAGTTGAGTTAGCTGCGCAAAAATTAGATTTAGCTAAGCAAAGATATAAAGCTGGAATCAGTGATTCTGTGGAGCTAAGTGATGCTACACTTGAGTATTCAGAATCAAAAAATAACTTGATAGATAATTACTATAACTATCTTGATGCTAAGGCACAGCTAGAATATTCTATTGGTGAGGTGAAGTATTTAAACCTTTAAATCTCTGTGTATATCTTTGTATCCAAGTATCTAAAAGCGGTTTAATATCTTCAAATGTAAACTCTTCAAAGCTATCTACATCATCTACGATATTTTTATCGATAAGCATGATGATAGTTTCATCTGTGTCTTTTTCTAACATTCTTAAAGCCAGATGAACTCTGAGCTTTCTTTTTTCTAAACTTGTAGTTCTAAGCGCTGCTTTAAGGGCTAAACCAAAAGGTAAATACTGATGCAGTGATAAATCATTATAACTTACATCTATAGAAAGGAATGCTATTTTTAATAGTAATGTTTTATTACCTTTATTATTTTGTATAACTTTATTTAACTCTTTATCTAAGCCTTTTGTAAAATACTCAGAAATCTCTAGTACAAGTTTTTTACTTATTTTTTTTGATTGCTCATCTAAAAGCATCATCTTTACTGCTTCAACTTCTATATGATTGTATTGAACGGTGAAGGTTTAAGCTTTTTTATATCACTTATAATAGAAGGTGGTGGTGTGTTTGGTGTCGATTGAAAAGATGCAAAGCTAGTTATATTTTCATAGCCTTCACTTATATTTGCTGTTGTATCATCTGGTTTTACAAGAGTATCTTGAGATTTTGTAGCACAAGCACTCAAAAGAAGAATGAGTATAAAAAGTGCACCTATCTTGATAGATATACGTAACATGTTATTTCCTACTATAAGTTATTTCTACTTATGAAATCGTACTTAAAATAATAAATAGAAATGTTTGCTAAAGCAAGGAAGAGGTATTACCTTAAACTTATCGTCTTATTGTCGTAATCTTCTATAACGTCGTGGTGCTAAACGATTAGATGGCATACTATTATAGTATTGCACTTTAGCTTCTTCTTGTTCTTTAATGTAAAGGATTGGAGCTTCAGCATCTGCTTTTAGATTTTTATTAATCGTCTGAGAATCAGAAAAAGAACTCTTGTCACTTGAAACAGTTAAAGTAATCGCTCCACGTTTGTATTCATCCTCTGTAATTGTTACAGTTCCTGATTTATCTACTTTTCCAAAGTACGTTAACATCACATTAGTAGCATATTTTGTATCCCACTGTAAATCGTAGGAAAGCTTCTTATCTACAGATACACTTTCAGCCTTAAAGAGGACTATTTCAGGCCTCTTATCTGTGTTTATCTTAACTTTTGGTACTTCATATGCATCTATATTAAAAAATAGAAGCATTGATATTGCTATTTTAATCATTTGTATTCTCCAGTAGTGCCAAAGCACCTTTATAAATCGGTTCATCTATAAAACCGTATTCTTCGTCTACAAAACCAGTTATTCCCTCACTGGAGTGAAGTTCAAAGAGTCTTACTATAATTTTCGCACGTTGGATCAAAGCTTCTTCGTTTACAAATGTTTTATTTACAAGTTCAACTTGAGCAGGTGAAATACAGCCTTTTGCATCATAACCCATACTTTTTTCTAACTCTATCCACTTACTAAACTCATCAGTATTTTTAAATTCTTGGTACACGAACGAAACTGGTTTAACATTCATTGATTTACAAGTAATGAGAAAATGAGACAAGATATAAAGCATTGTAGGGTTATTTCGGTTGATTAAAGATTGAGAGAGTTTCATATCTGCAAATAAGTCTAGTACACCAAGATAAAAAGTTGTTACTCTTTTGTCTATACATAGAGACGAGAGATTATGCCAAGAATCAGATGTTTCTATAGAGAGGTGAAGTTCTGTTTCTTCGTTTAAAAGTGCTAAAACATTTTGCACCTCTTTTACATCTTTTATCTTTGGAACTCTTATGGCATCTGGCATAAACTGATTTAAATATGTAATCTCTTCATAACCACCTTCATTAAGTGCATTTACTCTCACTACAAGTTTTTTGTCACTTTTTTGAATCCGTGAAATAAAAATAGCACATAAGGCAAGTGCAAATGGTTTATCCTTTAGAGAAACACCATCTTCAAGATTAAGCATAATACAATCAGCATCAAGACTTTGGATCTTACTTAAATGTTTAATATTATTACATGAGAGCATCAAAACCGAAGCAAAATTTTGTTTTGTGTTTATTTCTCTAAAACTAGGAACCGCTAAAGCATCTAAAGCTTCTAAGTCTCGATTTTCATATGCTAACTCAATTTTTTCAAGAAGTTTAGTTTGCATTTTTCTTCTCTTGCTGTAAAAATAAAAAAAGTGCTTGAACCTCTTTTTTTGTTAAAAAATATCTAGGCATTCCAGTTTTTCTTTTGTTAAGGGCTTTATGAAAATCTTTAAAATTCATACTATGGATTACAGGACCACGAAACTCTTTATCTTCATTTTCATGCTTGTACTTTGCTACTAGTTTTCCTTCACCATTATTTCCATGACAATGCTGACAACCTATGCCTCTTGGATTTTTATATAATTGTGAAGCATACTCAAGAGGAGTTATAAACGTTGATTCTGCAGATAATGAAAGTGATAGCAAAAGCAAAAGTATATATTTCATTCTCAACCTATTATAATTTAATAGTGGTATAATAACAAAAAAATAATTTATGGGGTTTAAATGCAACTTCTTGATGGAAAAAAGCTTTCAAAAAAAATAGAGTTACAAATCACGAGCGATGTTAAAAAGTTAAAAGAGACTTGCGGATGTACTCCAGGTCTCGCTGTTGTATTAGTAGGGCAAGACCCTGCGAGTGCTGCATATGTTAACATGAAGAAAAAAGCGTGCGATAGAGCTGGTTTTTACTCGATAACACATGATATGCCTGAGACTATCTCTCAAGAGGCTATTGAGAAGACTATAGTAATGCTCAACAACGATACAAACGTTGATGGAATACTTATTCAACTTCCATTGCCTTCTCACATAGACACAACTAAACTTTTGGAACTTGTAGCACCTGAAAAAGATGTAGATGGTTTTCATCCGTATAACGTTGGTCGTCTCACAACCGGTCTTGATGGTTTCGTTCCATGTACACCGCTTGGTGTGATGAAACTCTTAGCCGAGTACAACATAGAATTAAAAGGTAAGAACTGTGTAGTTGTCGGTGCTTCAAATATAGTTGGAAAGCCTATGGCCGCACTTCTGTTAAATGAAAATGCTACAGTTGAAATTTGTCATATATTTACAGACGATTTAAAAAAGCATACTATGGATGCGGACATTGTCTTAGTTGGAGTTGGTGTTATTAATCTCATTACAGAAGATATGGTGAAGCCAGACGTTGTAATTATTGACATTGGGGTGAGTAGAACAAAAGAAGGAAAACTCGTTGGTGATGTTGACTTTGAAAATGTAAGTAAAAAAAGTTCATATATAACTCCGAGTCCTGGTGGCGTTGGTCCTATGACAATTGCCATGCTTTTAGGTAATACACTTAAAGCCGCAAAAGTTAACGCTCAAAAGATGGCTAAATGAAAGAAACTTTAAACAAATTTTATACATTTTCAAACTCTTGGCCTGGAACTATTGTCATTGTTCTTTTTGTTATATTTTTTATTGCTCAAGCATTTAGAATTCCTAGTGGATCTATGAAAGATACACTCCTTATTGGAGACCACCTTTTTGCAAAGAAATTTGCTTATGGTATCACTATGCCTCATATACCTTTTTTAGAGATGTCTGTTATGCCATGGAGCGACTCACTTCGTCTTGTCGATGGAGACAAACCAAAGCGTGGAGATATTGTAATCTTTAGATATCCGCATAATCCAAAGCAACACTTTGTTAAAAGATGTGTAGCAACTCCAGGAGACGAGCTTTTTGTGATGGATAAAAATCTATACCTTCACCATAAGGAAGGCGATGAATGGATAAAAGAAAACTTTAAAGAATATGAAATTATTGAGTTTGGAACAAAACTATGGGTAAAGAATCCATATATGAAAGAACATAAAGGTATCCATCATGATGATAAAATCATCAACCAAGGGCATGAACAAATGATGCCTTTGTTTAAACTGGCTCCATTGAGAGTAAATGATAGAAACTACTTCATGATGGGCGATAATCGTGACCACTCAAACGATAGCCGTTTTTGGGGTGCAGTTCCGTATGACAACATTGAAGGTACACCTTGGTTTGTATACTTTTCAATAGATAAAAATTGGGAAATTAGATGGGATAGAGTTGGAAAGACTCCAACTGATTTAGAAGGTGACTATCACCTTGATTTAGCAAGAAAAGAAAGACTTAAAATAGATAAAGATGATCATGGAATCTATTGATATACTCAAGATTGTTGCTGCTGTTTTAGCACTTGCAATCGCTGTAATCGGACACGAAATAGGTCATGGACTTGTTGCATATGCTTATGGAGATACAACTGCTAAAAATGCAGGTAGATTATCCATAAATCCACTTATTCATATTGATTTAGTTGGGACTATCATTGTTCCAGCAACTATGTACTTTTTACCTATGTTACTAGGTGGTGAAAGTGGCTTTTTATTTGGTTGGGCTAAACCAGTACCAATCAACACAGCTACTGTTATCCGTAATGCTGGCTACAACGGTGCTATGCAAGTTGACTTAGCTGGAATCGTATATAACTTTACCATAGCAGCAATAGCGTCAATTGCTGTTGTTGCTATGGACAAACCAACAAACGCTGATAGCTTGGTATATATATTCGCATATATCTTTGTGTTTCAACTCCTTATCATTAATGTAGTTTTAGGGGTATTTAACCTACTCCCTATTCCACAATTTGATGGAGCACATTTTGTAATGCACTTAGCACTTAAACACAAGATAAATAAAGTTGCTGAGTTTTTTTACAAAAATGAAAAATATGGAATAATCATCGTCTTAGTCATTTTAATGACACCACTAAAAAACTATGTACTCTTTATGCCAGTACAAACTATACTAAACTTATTAACAAATTCTTAAGGAGAAATATTTGAAATTTTTTGTTGCAACTGATCATGCAGGTATCGAATTAAAAGACTATACCGTTACACTTTTAAAAGAAAAAGGTCACGAAGTTATAGACTTAGGCCCATTTACAACTGATAGAGTTGATTACCCTGATTACGCACATAAACTGTGTGAAGAAGTTTTAGATGATGAAAGAACATACGGCATTCTTATCTGTGGTTCTGGTATAGGTATGAGTATGGCAGCAAACCGTCATGTTGGCATACGTGCAGCACTTTGTCATGATGCATACACAGCAACGGTAGCTCGTGGACACAATGATGCAAATGTTCTTTGTTTTGGCGAGAGAATAGTTGGAAAAGGTGTAGCTGAATCAATACTTGATGCATGGATTGCGGGTAGTTTTGATGGTGGTAGACATTGTGGACGTATTCAAAAAATCGAAATACCTAGTTAGAAGGTATTTATGCCGTGGGCTTCCTGCCGAAGGAAACCTAGTGTTCAGAAAAAAATTTAGTTTTTTTCTAAGTTATGCTTTAGCATCAAAACGTAGCTATCGGAATTACTTCCGATAGTGTACTTAGGGAATAGAATGGTTCCCTTAAATTTATGTAATAAATTAAAGGATTTCGTAAATGTTTTGGGAATGGTCATTATTAACAATATTATCGTTATTGAATGTATTTTTATTTGTAAAGATGTATTACTTTAAAAGTATTACAAACAGAGAACAAAGAAGTAATGACTTAATGAAGCTAACGCTTCAAGAAGCTGAAATCCTTATACGTAAATACCAAATTCAACTCCAACGGGCTTTAGGTAATGTTGATATTCTCAGCGAAGAGTTAACAAAACTGAGAAATGAGCTCAAAACACTTAAATCAAGAAATACAAAACATAGACAAGAAACAGATAGACTCAATGGTAAAATTAAGGCCCTTGAAGGTCGTATAGATGCTCTATTATAATTGAGAAAGGAATAAATGTGATACTAAGCACAACAGAAAGAAAAATAATTGAAGATTCCATCAGAGATATTCCAGACTTTCCAAAACCAGGGATAGTTTTTAAAGATATAACTACAATCTTAAATAATGCCCAAGCTTATGGTGTGTTGATGAACCATCTATACCAAAGATATAAAGAATATAACTTAGATTATGTTGCTGGTATTGATGCACGTGGATTTATTTTTGGTGCTGCCCTAGCTCAAATGCTTGGTATTGGATTTGTTCCTATTAGAAAAAAAGGGAAGCTTCCTTACACTACTATTAGTGAAAAATATTCACTAGAGTATGGGATTGATGAAGTTGAAGTTCACATAGATGCATTTTGCGCAATACCTAATGCTAGAGTACTTATGATAGATGATCTCATTGCTACTGGTGGTACTGCCTATGCAGCCGCGAATCTTATAAATCAAGCAGGTGCTACATGTGTAGAATCTTGTTTTGTAATGGGTCTTACATTTTTAGATGGTATTAAAAAGCTTGAAGAAAAAGCTCCTGTATATACTCTTATAGAGGTTGATTAATGTATATTCCTAGCCCGTCAAAATATGACCCTGATGAAAATGGACACTTTGGTATTCATGGTGGAAGATACGTTCCAGAGACACTTATGCCAGCTCTTCTTAAACTCAAAGAAGAGTACGAAAATATTCGTTTTGACAAAGACTTTTGGGAAGAAGTACACTACTACCTAAAAGACTATGTAGGTCGTCCTTCACCACTTTACTATGCCCAAAATATTTCCGAAGAACTAGGTGCAAAAATCTACTTAAAACGTGAAGATTTAAATCATACTGGTGCACATAAAGTGAACAATGTTATTGCTCAAGGACTTATGGCAAAAAGACTTGGTTACAAAAAAATAATCGCTGAAACTGGAGCAGGACAGCATGGTGTTGCAACTGCAACTATCTGTGCCCTACTCGATTTAGAATGTGAAGTATTTATGGGTGCTAAAGATGTTGCACGTCAAGAGCTTAATGTTTTTCGTATGAAACTTCTTGGCGCAAAAGTAAATTCTGTTGAGAGTGGAAGTAGAACACTCAAAGACGCAATGAACGATGCAATTCGTCATTGGGTTACAAATGCAAGAGATACTTTTTATATTATTGGTACTGTTGCTGGGCCACATCCCTACCCTATGATGGTAAGAGATTTTCAAGCGATTATCGGTTATGAAGCACGCGCACAAATTTTAGAAAAAGAAGAGAGACTTCCTGATCATGTAATTGCATGTATAGGTGGTGGGTCTAATGCTATTGGTATGTTTCAGCACTTTTTAGAAGACGAAGAGGTAGAGTGTATCGGTATAGAAGCCGGTGGACTTGGAATAGAAACAGATAAGCATGGATGTTCACTTAAAAAAGGTCGTCCCGGAGTTCTTCATGGTCAAATGTCTTACTTACTTCAAGATGACGATGGTCAAGTCCTTGAAGCACATTCTATTTCTGCAGGATTAGATTATCCAGGCATAGGGCCAGAGCATGCTTTTCATAATGACAATATGTCTATAACCTATGATCATGCAACGGATCAAGAAGCACTTGATGCATTCGTTTGGCTTTCTCAAAAAGAGGGCATTATCCCAGCATTTGAAAGCTCTCATGCTGTTGCTTATCTGAAAAAAATGCCTGAAATTAAAGGTAAGCTTATTATCGTAAACCTTTCTGGTCGTGGCGATAAAGATATGATGCAAGCAAAAGATATTTTGCATTTTGATTAAACAAAAGAGAGATAAGTGAAAACAAAACAATCTTCGGTCAAGATCCTTGATGTTAGCCTTACAAACAATGATGAGTTTGTAACTTTTTTTGATCGTAATTATATTATTTTTCAAAATCATCTTATTGTTATTCATGGTGAAACAAATGAGTTTATAGAAAAATATTTACATGATAAAAACCTTAATTTTATGGTTAATGTTGCATTTAAAAAAGCAAAACCTGTGAAAGAGATACCAGAACCGGTAATTGAGACTCCTAAAGAGACTCCAAAAAAAGAAGAGATTCCAGTTTTAGTACCTAAAGCAAAAACAACGCTAAAGGTTTTAGATAAACTAATAAGAAGCGGACAAGAATTAAATATAGAGAGTGATTTACTCTTACTCAATCGAGTAAATAGTGGAGGGAAAATCAACATTGAAGGTAATTTAATTATTACTGAAATTGTAGAAGGTTCTATTCGTTGTAACGGTGATTTCATGATGTTAAGGTCTTCCCAAAAAGCCAATATAGTTTTTCATGGGGTAGAAGTTGATAACACGTACTTAAATGAAAGATTAAATCGAGTAGAATTAAAAAATAACGAAATAACAATAACACCAGTATTAAAGGAAACGAATTGGGGATAGTAATAGCAGTAATTAGTGGTAAAGGCGGAGTTGGTAAAACAACAACAACAGCAAACGTTGGTGTTGGTATAGCACTTAATGATAAAAAATGTGTAGTAGTTGATTTTGACATTGGGCAAAGAAACTTAGATATGATTCTTGGTCTTGAAAACCGTGTAGTGTATGATATGGTGCAAGTAATGGATGGTGAAGTAGGTTTAAGACAAGCTTTGATTAAAAGTAAAATCAGTCCAAATCTTTCATTTTTAGCGGCTTCACAAACAAAAGATAAATCTGTTTTAGATTCTACCAAAATTTTAAACCTCATAACTGCTTTAAAGAAAGACTTTGAGTATGTGATTCTTGATGCTCCCGCTGGTATTGAGACTGGGTATGAGCATACTATTGAGTTTGCTGATCGTGCAATTATTGTTGTTAACCCTGAGGTTTCATCTATTCGTGATGCTGACCGTGCGATTGGAATTCTTGATTCTAAATCACAAAAAGTAAAAGATGGTGAAGAAGTTTTTAAATACCTCATTATCAATAGAATCAATCCTAAGATGGTTAAAAGTGGAGAGATGCTTGCTAGTGAAGATATTTTAGATATTCTCAACATTCCTTTAGTAGGTAAAATTCCTGAAGATACAGCTATCATTGATGCATCTAATCAAGGTAAGCCTATCATTTTAAACAAAAAATCTGAGGCAGGACAAGCATATGAACGTATAGCTGGCCGTCTTTGTGGTCAAGAAATAGATATGCAAGACGTAGAAAATCCAAAAAGTGGCATTCTTCATAAATTTAAAGGGATGTTTAAATAATGTTTGGATTTTTCAAGAAAAAAAGCAGTGCAACAACTGCCAAAGATAGATTAACTATCGCTATTATGACCGATAGAGAAAATGCAGATGCTTATCCATTTATGGATGAACTTAAAGCTGAAATCATTGAAGTTGTAAAAAAATATATTGGTGTAAAAACTATAGAAATTAAGAAAGAGACTCAAGGCGATGTTGAAGCTTTATCTATCGACATTCAACTCGAAGAAAATTAGAACACTTCATACTCCCTCTTAAAAGTGATATAATAGAGATACACACGATTAAGAGGAGTCTATTATGGACACACATATTGAACACGGGATTTCCGTAGGCATCAGTAGAGTTAACGAATCCTTTTTCATTAAAATGAAAGTATCAGGTACCCTTACACACAATGATTACAACGCAATGGTCCCTATTCTAAGAGATTCATTACAATCAGTAAAAGAGCCTCAGGTTAATATTCTTGTAGATGGAACTGAGCTTGATAGTTTTGAACTAAGAGCTGCTTGGGATGATTTTA
The DNA here is from genome assembly GCF_047622445.1 of Sulfurimonas sp. GTDB lineage: Bacteria > Campylobacterota > Campylobacteria > Campylobacterales > Sulfurimonadaceae > Sulfurimonas. The sequence goes on along the minus strand of NZ_JBLHOE010000052.1, from coordinate 6,858 downwards.
AATTTGGATTAGAATTTGACAGTGTTTTTAGAAAAATTGCTTATGTTGGCACTAAGAGCTGGGAAGAATACGGCATTACTATTTCAAACTGGTTTGTAAGCGGTGAAATTAGATTTTTCGAATCTTTCGATGAAGCGTATGCATGGCTATCTCAAGAAGAAGTTTTACCTACAACTCCCATTGAAAAAGATTTACATAGTAGAAAAGACTCCATTAGAAATGACTTAGAATCTTTATTTAAATCTCATATGAGAGTTACAGACTACAATGTTCCAGAACCAAATGATCAAGATGTTTCAGAATTATTGATAGATATTTTAAGCGAAAAACTCGATGAAATAAAAGATGATGTTAAAAATGGAATGTATAAAAACTATTAGTAAAAGAATTGTACAATCACAATCAAATAAAAGGTTGTGAATAATGAATATTGATTTAGTAAACGAGATAAATAGTGATATTACAGTAGAGTTTATAGATGCAAAAAACCTAAAAAAGCATAAACAGTACAAAACTTTGAATTTGGCTGGTTTTTCCGCAGAACAAGACACTACATGTTTTTTACATGAAAAAGGCATTTTAGCTTGTGGTATTGAAGATGATTCTAACGACAATATTAGAAGTGTTGTTAGTAGTGCCATAAAAACCATTAAAGCTGCAAACTACAAGTCTGCAAGTTTCACTGTTACTAAAGATACTACTCAAGCTGTAGTTGAGGGTATTGTTCTTGGTGGTTATAGCTATGACGTATACAAATCAAGCACAAAAAAATCAAAACTAAACAATATATATCTTGCTTGTGGCAATGTAAGTAAAGTACAATCCACATTTGAAGAGGCAATCATCATCGCTGAAGCTACATGTTTTACTCGTGATATTGTTAACATGATTCCAGAAGACTTAAATCCCCCTACTTTTGCAGACTTAGCGAAAAAACTCGCATATGATAATGGACTTGAATGTGAGATTCTTGGTGAAAAAGAATTACGTAAAGAAAAAATGGAATCTATGCTTGCAGTTGGTCGTGCATCAAGACATGATTCAAAATTAATTCACCTTACATACAAGCCAAAGAAAAAAGCGAAAAAAGTAATTTCCCTTGTTGGAAAAGGTTTAACATATGATAGTGGTGGACTTAGTTTAAAACCTGCTGCATCTATGGTAACAATGAAAATGGATAAAGCTGGTGGGTGTGCTGTTCTAGGAATGATTAAAGCAGTAAGTGAGTTAAAACTTGATGTTGAAGTGCATGTGTTTATCGGTGCAGTTGAAAATATGCTTGGTGGAGATGCTTATAAACCTGATGATGTTTTAGTTACAAGAAGCGGTACAACTGTTGAAGTGAGAAACACAGATGCAGAAGGTCGTTTAGTTTTATGTGACGTTCTTGATTATGCACAAGACAAAGTAAAAGCCGATTATATGTTTGACTTCGCAACACTTACAGGTGCTTGTATGGTAGCACTTGGTCAGTATACTACTGGTGTTATGGGTCACTCATCAAAACTAAAACATGAAGTACTGCGCTCAGCTACCGCTTCTGGCGAGTTAGCTGCGACACTTCCATTTAACAAGCATCTTAAAAAACTTCTTAAAAGCGGTATAGCAGATATATCAAATGTCGCTTCAAAGCCTTATGGTGGTGCTGTAACAGCTGGATTATTTTTAGACAAATTCATCAAAGAAGAAAACAAAGACAAATGGTTACACTTTGACATTGCAGGTTCTGCATATACAGACTCTCCTTGGGATTGTAATGTCTATGGTGGAACTGGAGCGAGTGTTCGAATGTTAAGTAACTTTATACAAAATATCAAATAGAGAGGGTTCTCTCTATTGATCATAGTAATTATTGATTCTTGTCAAAAAAAGTGATTTTTCAAACCCCCTATTTTTAACTAACTCAATATTTTTATATTCTTTACTCAGATACATTATATATTTTCTCAGGTAGCTTGTAGCATTTAGTTCCACCTTTCGATTAAAGGGCAGAATATCCTTTTACGTAATCATTTTATTTATTTTTAGTAACTATATTGAAACATTGATAATTTATAATTGTCCTCTGTAAATTAAAATAACAAGGTAACTTATGAACTTTTCATTAACTAATAGTACTATACTCTCAACAATTACTGCTTTACTATTAATAGCATGTAGTGATAAAGAGAATTTTGAAATAGAAGATTTCACTACTCTTAATATAGTACCAACAATTTCCATTGCTTCTAATAAAAACTATATTGACCTATCCAACTATAAAGAAACTGGAAAATACAATTTACCTATACCAGATACAACAAGTACTAATTTATTAGCGGAAGAAGCTTCAGCAGTAACTTACAACAAAGACACTGATACTCTTTTTATATTAGGAGATGGGAGTACTGCAATCGTACAAGTCACAAAGGATGGTAAGTTAATTGACTCTATGACTTTAGCATCTGATTCAACTAAACCTCAAGGGACTGACTTTTATGATACTGAAGGTATTGCATATATTGGAAATGGAGAGTTCGCCCTTAGTGAAGAACGTTATCGTCAAGTAAGTAAATTTACTTATGTAGCAAATACTACCCTAAATGTTAGTAATGTAAAAACAGTGAAACTTGGTACAACCATTGGTAACATAGGTATGGAAGGCCTTAGTTTTGATTCACAAACAGATGCTTTCATTGCTGTAAAAGAAACAGACCCACTAGGTATTTTTTTAACTGAAATAAATTTCGATACTGGTACTGCTAGTAATGGTAGCCCAACTACAGAAAATTCCGTAAACATGTTTGATCCTGCTAAGATTGGAATGTCCGCTATAAATGATGTTGCTGCACTCTCTAATGTACTTCCAAGTAATGCTCCAGATTATGATCAAATCTTAATTGTTAGTGCCAAAGAAGGAAAAGTAGTTAAAATTGATCGAGAAGGTAATATTCAAAGTACTTTAGATGTTGGGGTAGATGCTCAACATGAAGGTTTAACAATAGATTCAGATAAAAACATTTATGTTGTTAATGAAGTTGGTGGAGGTGATGGACACCCTCAAATGTTTGTTTATACACCATCTTGTGAATTCCCTACAAATGGCAGTAATATTTGTTTGGAATTTAATCAGACAATTACAGCTGGTCAAGGAAATATAATAATTGATAATGCACAAGGGGATAAACATTCTATTTCTATTACAGATCCAGCAGTTTCTTTTACAGGCAACACAATGACTATTAACCTTAGTAATTTAGTTGATACTTCGACCTATACGATTACTTATGATGCTGGTGTATTAAAACAAGGCGATAAAAATATTATTGCCGTTTCAAATAACTCCCTACAATTTAACTCATCTGGTGCTATTGATTCTATATCTCCAATATTAGAAAGCTCCATACCTGAAGATAACACAATTAATTTTTCTGCCAACTCAATTATATTCACATTTAATGAAGCAGTTATAGCTGGAACAGGTAATGTGGTTATTTCTGATAATAATGGAGTTCAAGTTTTAATTGATATTACGGACACAGAGCTTGTACGTTTTGGTGGAAAAAATGTTGTTGTTACACCAAGTACAACCTTAGCTCTTGGCTCAAGCTATAATATACAAATTAGTGAAGGTGTAATCATAGATTTAGCTGGTAATAATTACACGGGTATTAACGATAGTATATCTCTTAATTTTGAGACAGCGACACCGGCAGTTCCTAAACTCTTAATAACAGAAGTAAACTCCAAAGCTACAGGAGGAGACTTCTATGAACTTTACAATTTTGGAGCTGCTGCTGTTGATTTAACAGGTTGGAAATATACTGATTCAAAAGCCGATTTAACTTCCACAGCATCTTTTCCAGATAGCACGAAGATTGAAGCTGGAGAAGTACTTATCGCGATTCTTGGAACAGATGATATAGGTACATTTAAAACAACATGGGGAATTGGTGCTAATGTTAATATCATAGCTTTCCCTAATGGAGAGAAACTTGGTAAAGGAGATGCTGTGGTTATATATGATGAGACTAATACTCTTGCTGCTTCGTTTAATTATACACTAAGTGCTTTGGGTGGAATAGAGGTTTCTAAAAAAAGTGATGGAACTGCACTAGAAACAATTACAGCACATGCAGGGAGAACATTTGGTGATGCAAATACGAGTGATGGAGTATCGGCTGTATGGAATGGGGTCTCTACTTCTAATCCCGCTTATAAAGCTGCTACAATCAATGATTTTGGTTCTAAAACTCAAACAGAAACTAAAACAGGTGCACTGAGTATTTCAACACCAGGTTCAATACCAATTCAAAATAACACTGCACTCCTTATCAGTGAAGTAAACTCAAAATCAGATGGTGGTGATTTTTTTGAACTTTATAACTTTGGAACAGCTTCCTTAAATTTATCACAATGGACTTATGATGATGACTCTGCAAGTATAAATGATGGTGCAAAATTTCCAGAGCATGTTGTTATTCCAGCAGAATCACGCTTAATTGTAAACCTTAAACAAACAACAGAAATTTTTAAATCTATTTGGAATATTAGCGAAGCAGGTAGCTATATTTTACTTGAGTCTGGATCAGGTTTAGGTAAAGGTGATGCAGTAGTTTTATTTGATTCCAATGGTCAATTTATTACTGGACTAAACTATGGAACAGCTTCAATACCTGTTTTGGATATCAATGCAACACAAATAGCAACACTTAATCCAGCAAAAAATACCTCGGGGGATATCCCGACAGAGACATTACAAGTAGGAAAAGCTTTCGGTAATGGAACTGATTATACTTCTGCCGTTTGGGATGGCATATCAACTAGTGATGTTCGGTATACTCCAGCTGTAGTTGGTGTAAATAATGCAATTCTTGCTGATGATAATGCAAGTATTGCTTCACCCGGTAAATAACTTTCGTAAAGAAGAATGATTTCTTCTTTATACTATCAAGTTGAATAGTCAATTTTTAAAATAGATAAACTTTCTCCTAACACATAATTAATACTCTTTAGTCATAATTCCTTCAAAAAAAGAGGTTCTATTTTGGGAACAATTGATTATACAACTATTTTCGCAGTGGCATTTTTGGGTTCAGTTGGACATTGTATCGGTATGTGTGGTGGATTTATCTTAGCATATAGTAGTGCGAAGATTGGTGAAGACTGGTCAAAAGCACATCAAGGTGTTGCACATTTTCTTTACAATATTGGTCGTGTAACAAGCTATGTTATTCTCGGCGCTATCTTTGGTCTTATAGGAAGTGCTTTTGTTATTAGCTTAACTACTTGGGGAATTTTACTTATCTTTGTTGGGACAATCATGGTTCTTATGGGTCTCTCACTTATGGGAAAACTAAAATTTTTAACTGCACTCGAAGCAAATATATCTCAGTACAAAATTTATGGCTTTTTATTTCGTAAACTCATACACTCTAAATCACTACCAAGTTTTTACGGTCTTGGTGTTCTTAATGGCTTTATCCCTTGTGGCCTTGTATACATCTTCGGAACTTTTGCACTGGCAAGTGGCTCAATGCTCTCAGGTATGCTTGTTATGGCTGTCTTTGGAATAGCAACTATCCCTACTCTCTTTACCTTTGGTTTTATCGCAAGCTTCATTCAAAAAAGCTCTTTTAGAAAAACTGCTCTAAGTATCGCTTCTATTTTAGTTATAGCTTATGGAGTGTTTAGTTTAGCGAAGGGTACGATGATGATTGTAAAGCCTGAAATGGTTCAAGATAAAATTGAGATGATGAAAAATGAACAGCTTGAGATGTTAAAATAAAATTATCCTCTAATGCTGATATAATCTCGTTATGAAAACTATACTCACTTTAATTAGTTTTATATCTTTAGGCTTACTTCATGCAAATGAAAGTTGGATAAAGATAAATCCAATTAATAAAACTCAAACTCCAAAGGTAAATATTAAACCAGATGTCAATTTATCTCAAATAGAACCTATAAATAAAATGATAAAAAAGGCTACAGCTATTAAGCAACTGATTGATGTGGCGAGGAAACAAGAAAAACAAATAACTAATGACAAAAATTGGTTTTCAATCAAAACAGAAGGAAGCAAGTGATAATACTAGACTTTGAAACTAACTCTGCGAATATTCATGATGTAATAGAAGTAGCTGCTTTTCGTGTTGAGCTGATAGATAATGCATATAAAGTTCTTGATACTTTTCATCGTTACTATTTTTCAGAATATGAAGTTAATCCTCATGCACTAGCAGTACATAAACTCTCCCCTGATAGATTGGAGAGACTAAGAAAAAATGTAGCTTATGAAGAGTACTTTGAAGATGACATTGACTTTGTAGAGTTTTGTAAAAATACTAAAACTTTAGTTGCTCATAATATTTCATTTGAACTGCGACATATTGGCGATTTAGTTTCTTTTGATAAGCACTTTTGCACTATGAAAGAAAATAAGAAAGTTGTTAAAGCTACTAATATTAGAGGTAATCTAAAAAATCCAAAGCTCATTGAGACTTGTGCACATTACAATATAGAATTTGATAATGAGCAGTATCATAGTGCCATTTATGATGTTACCAAGACTTTAGAAATTTTAAATAAGATGCAGTAGCACTAGAATCTTCTCAAAGCATTTGGCACTAAATCAGGTTCTCCAATCCTTATCGCTTAATTTAGTTATTGTATAGAGACTGTTCAGTGTTTTAAGTCAGTAAACGATAGTCATTAAAATAGTATCATAGTTCAACAATTTAGTTTGAAACTTAGAGAAAGTTCCAAAACCTACAGAGACTGTGAAAGAACTAGCTCTGTATAAGTTAAAAGAGTCGAGATTAAGAATATTTCTTAAGATTCAGACGAACAAACTCATTTTTTGACGAAAAAATGCCC
>NZ_JBLHOE010000051.1:0-24723 GCF_047622445.1 Sulfurimonas sp. | reverse complement strand
TGAACCTTGTCCTACTGGAGTTGCTACTGCTACTGCTACTACTCTAAGAGTTGCTCCTGTATCTGCATCTGTATCGTTAGAAGTAAGTGTTGCGTTTGTAAATGATAAATCTACATTCTCACTTGTTGTACCTGTATCAGCTACTGCTATTGGAGTATCATTTGTTCCAGTTACTGTTATCTTAAGAGTTAATGTGTCCGTTAACCCAGCGTTATCAGTTACAGTTATAAGGATATCGATAATTTGAGTCTGCCCAACATTTAAAGAATTGTACGCTGCATGAGTAGCATCAAAGATATAACTCCCATCTGCATTGAATGTAAATCCATCCACTACAGCTGTAGTTGAAAATGTCTTAGTGTCTCCACTATCTTCGTCTATACTTACCACACTAGCATTTAATACAGCTATTTCAGCCCCTGTATTCGTTTGATCATCCGCTACTGGAGCGTCGTTGATGTCTGTAACACTTACGTTAAAAGTTCTCAGAGTGCTTGCACCTAGATTATCGCTTACATTTATATTTACATTATAGATATTGTCACCGTTAGCATCTACTTCTGATTCATAATTTCTTGGTTTTGTAAATGATAAATTCGAACCTGTAAGCGTAAAAAAAGAACTATCTTGAGTAGTATTTAGAGTATAGGTAAACGGTGTATTATTTTCAACATCTTGTGCACTTAATGCTACTATTGTACTTGTACTATTTTCAGTTACACTGTAATCTATAGGAGAGATAAAGCTTGGCGCGTCATTTACTGCGTTAATGGTTAAACTTACCGTTTCGCTTGAAGAGTTTACATCTCCATCAGAAATTTTATAAGTAAAGCTATCTGCTCCAAAGTAGTCTTTAGTTGGAATATATCTCACAAATCCATTTGATGTAAGATTTACTTCACCGTTACTTGGTTGTGTGAGAATTGTAATAGCGGTTCCATTTAGATCACCATCCACATCTGTATCGTTTACATGTAGATTCATTAAGAACACGTTATCTTCATCAAGAGTAAAGCTATCTGCTACTGTTATTGGTACATCATTTACACTACTTACGTTTATGCTTACAAATGCTAAGTTTGATATTAGAACACCTGTTCCTTGCGTACCTGTAGCTACCCCATTATCTTTTACTGTGTATTCAAATGAGTCTTGTCCATACCAGTTTGCGGTTGGAGTGTAAATGATTGTTCCATCGCCTTGTGCTACAGCCATTCCATGCTCTGGCGCATTTGAGATAGTTACTGTTGATGAATCAATCCCATTATCGTCACTATCATTTGCTAGAACATTAATAATTATTGGATTGTCTTCTGTTGTATTATTATCATTGTCATTATAAGCGATTGGAATATCGTTAACCTCTGCCATATTGATATAAATAGTTGCAGTATTAGAATCCACAGTTGCATCATTTGCTTTATAGGTAAAAGTATCAAACCCATAATAGTTTAGCGTTGGAGTATAATTAACAATTCCATCGGTAATAGTTAGAGTTCCATGTGATGGGCTTGTAACTATAGAGTAAGTAATGGTATCACCATTATCCACATCTGTGACATACTCAGTTAAAAAAACTGTTGAGTTAGTGTCTTCTTCAGAATTGAGTGTACTATTACTTGCTACTGGTGCATCATTTACTGCGTTTATCGTTATTGTCGCGTTTATTTCATTTGAAGTTAAACTTGTTGTATCAGATACTTTATATGTAAAGTAGTCACTTCCGTTGTAGTTTTCATTTGGTGTATAAGTTACCCAACCATTATTTGCACTTGCTATTTGTACGCTACCATGTAAAGGTTCTTGGGTAATAATAAGACTAGTTTTATTAATATTATTATCTCGGTCTGTATCATTACTAAGAATATCAAACGAAAGGGATGAATCCTCATTGATCGTTGTTAAAGTATCCGCTACCGCGATTGGAGTGTCTGCCGCGTTCGAAACACTAATGATAATAGTTGCCGTATCACTTGCTCCACCATCATCTTGTGCTTTTACGATTAAAGAGTATGTTGAAGTTGTATATGCGTTTAGTTCATTTGCAATAGTTATTTCACCTGTTATACTATTTATTGCAAAGTCTGTGTTTGTGTTTCCACTTAGTATGGAGTAAGTTATAACTTCTGCACTTCCAATAAGAGCTAAACTTGGGTTAACTCCATCCTCATCACTTGCACTTAGATTTCCTACACTTGAGAGTGTTGCATTGTTTTCTCCGATGACAAAGGCTACGTCATTTAAAACAGGTGCATCATTTACATCTGCTACTGTTATTTGGTAGTTTTGAGTATCTGTGAACTCTCCATCGCTTGCTGTTAGATTTACGTCGTATACTCCACTTACTGTTGGGGTTCCTTGGAGAGTACTTGTTGCACTTAGTTTCATTACTGTTGCTTTATTAGCATTTGCTCCATCCACATAAACAATATTAGGAGTGTTAGTACTATCTATGGCTATAGAAGTATAACCAACCTGACCTGCACTCAATCCAGCTAATCCTACAGTTACCCAAGAGCTTCCATCAAACTTCATTACTGTTGCTTTATTACTATTTACTCCATCCATATAAACAATATGAGGAGTGTTAGTACTATCTATGGTTATAGAAATATCACTAGCATGACCTGCACTCAATCCAGCTATTCCTACAGTTACCCAAGAGCTTCCATCAAACTTCATTACTGTTGCTTTATAGCTATTGGCTCCATCCGAATAAACCACATAAGGTGTGTTCGTACTATCTATGGCTATAGAAGTTTGAAAAATAGTACCTGCACTAAATCCAGCTATTCCTACAGTTACCCAAGAGCTTCCATCAAACTTCATTACTGTTGCTTTATTATTATTTCCTCCATCCATATAAGCAACATAAGGAGTATTATTTCTATCAATTGCCATGGAAGTAAAATAAACATCACCTGCACTAAATCCAGCTATTCCTACAGTTACCCAAGAGCTTCCATCAAACTTCATTACTGTTGCTTTATAATGACTTCTATAAACTACATAAGGAATGTTATTACTATCAATTGATAGAGAAGTATAAATACCTGCATTTAGTCCAGTAACTCCTACAGTTACCCAAGAACTTCCATCAAACTTCTTCACTGTTACTTTATCATTGTTCCCAACATCCGTATAAGCGACATATGGAGTGTTAGTATTATCTATTGCTATAGAGAGATATTTAGCCTCACCTGAACTAAAGCCATTCGCTCCTACAGTTACCCAAGAACTTCCATCAAATTTCTTAACTGTTGCTTTATAGCTATTTGCTCCATCTTGATAAAGTACATAAGGAATATTATTGCTATCAGTTGCTATAGAGGGATAGAGAGCTAGACCTGCACTAAATCCAGCTGTTCCAACTTCTGTAAACTCATCACCACCTATACTTAACCAAGAAGGTAAATTGGAGGCTGTTAAAGAGAGTAAGTCTCCATCCACATCAGATGTTGTAGCTGTATAACTATAAGCACTATTCTCAGTGACAGTTGTTCCACCATTGTTTGTAAAAGTAGGTGCTTCGTTTACATTTGTAACATTAACGGTAATAGTTTGCTCAATAGATGCACCTGTACCACTGTCACTTGCAGTTACCGTTACGCTATATGATGATTTGTTTTCATAATCAGGATTGCCTGAAAATGTTAAAACACCATTGCTATCAATAGCAAAACTTCCTGCATCTGTTCCACTTAAAGTATATGTAACTGTTCCAGTTGCTCCATCTAGTGTAACTGTAGTTACTGCAGTTTGATTTTCAGCACTATCTACCGTTGCTGTAGTTGTTCCACCATCACTCGTTATCTCTACAATAGAGTTAGTAACAGTTACGCTTATAGCTTGAGAATCTGTTAAAGTTGCTGTATCTGTAGTAGTTACTATAACTTCATAAATATTATTTCCGCCAATATCTGTAGGAGTCTCAAAATCTGGCGCTGAAATAAAGCTTAATGCACCACTGTTAGTATCTATAGAAAATTTAGCACTATCAGCTCCGCCACTGATGCTGTATGTTCTAGTACCTGTACCTGTTGATGTTACCGTAGTTACTGCTCTTATATTTTCAGCTATATTTATGCTAGCAGTTACACCACTACCATTACTGGTTATTATGGGTGCACTATTTTTTTGTACTATGATACTTCCATATACTGTTGTTGTAGCATTAGTTAGCTCTCTACCAGCACCTACACTACTAAACCTTACACTTACAGTACTATTTGTAGTCTCTATCCCCCCAATACCACTTATTTGATTCCTTACGCTTGGAGCTGCAAACAGAGTATTTACAAAAAATGCAGCTGCTATTATGAGTTTAATTGTTTTCATACTATTACTTTATACTTATGTTATTTGCTCTTAGAGCATCTTTTATAGCTTGTAATTCACTTCTCAAACTATCATTCTCTTTTTTCAACTCTTTAATAGCTTCAATAGTAACACCGACCATACTTGTATATGACACAGATTTGTATCCTGAGTTATCTTCTTTTACAAGTTGGGGAAATTCTTTTTCTACATCTTGAGCTATTACCCCTATCTGTTTTTCATCACCTCTGTTTGCTTCTTTTCTCCAGTTAAAATATACACCTCTAATAGTTGTAATTTTTTCAAGTGCGTTTGGAATAATAATAATATTTTCTTTTAATCTTTCGTCTGAGCTTTGCGTTAAGGTACCTGCTAATGTTGCATTTCCAGTGCTATATACGGAAAAAGCATCACTTCTTAGTGCATCATCAGTACCAGTACCATTGCCAACTACAAAATAAGCGTCCGTGTTTAGTTTTGTATTAAATGTTCCTACAGTTGTCATAAAATTATGATCTGCAATTGTGTAATTCCCCATTGCTATAGAAACACTTCCTGATGCATTTGCAGCTAATCCGATTGCTGTAGAATATTGTCCTGATGCAGTTGAAAGACGTCCCATTGCTGTAGAAGTATCTCCTGATGCTTTTGTATTTCTTCCCATTGCTGTAGAATAAATTGCTGATGCATTTGTATAATACCCCATTGCTGTAGAACTAGTTGCTGATGCTTCTGTGTGAACCCCCATTGCTGTAGAATAGGTTCCTGATGCATTTGTTTGATCCCCCATTGCTATAGAGTAGCTTCCTGATGCATTTGTAAGACGTCCCATTGCTGTAGAAGAGTGTCCTGATGCATTTGTATCATACCCCATTGCTGTAGAATAGTTTTCTAATGCAGTTGTTTGATACCCCATTGCTGTAGCATAGAATCCTGATGCATTTGTAAGACGTCCCATTGCTGTAGAATATTGTCCTGATGCATTTGAATCAAACCCCATCGCTGTAGAATAGCTTCCTACTGCAGTTGTTTGATATCCCATTGCTGTAGAAAAGACTCCTGATGCAGTTGTATTCTTCCCCATTGCATTAGCATTTAATCCTGTTGCTGATGTATTGAATTGACTAAGACCATTTTTAGCATAAGCGACTGATTTAAACTCTTGAATACCTAAGTTGGTATAACTTGTGCCATTGCTTAAGTCTATCTCTGTTTGTAAATTATAATTATCACTCCATGAGATATCTGCAAATGCTGTACTAGTTGGCGTTCCACTTCCTATGTCATGTGAAAAATACCCTTGTGCAGATGTACTTACCCCAGATACTGTTTCTTCATAAATTACTGTTGTGTTATCATCTTTTAATATTGTAAACTTTAATGATACATTATTGTTTATGTAAGGTACCCCAGTATCAAACGCAACACCCTGATACCCAATAAAATCCGAATTTGCTTGTGCGGTTGTTAGTGCAAATAGTGTTGCTAAACTTAGTGTAGTTAGTTTTAGTCTGTTTTTTATGTTCATCTTAGTTTCCTACTTTTATATTATTTGCTTTTAATGCATCTTCTATAGTTTGTAGTCTCTTATTTAAACTATCATTGTTTTTTCTCAAACTATCATTCTCTTTTTTCAACTCTTTAATAGCTTCAATGGTAACACCTACCATACTTGTATATGACACAGATTTGTATCCTGAATTATCTTCTTTTACAAGTTGGGGAAATTCTTTTTCTACATCTTGAGCTATTACACCTATCTGTTTTTTATCACCTCTGTTTGCTTCTTCTCTCCAGTTAAAATACACACCTCTTATAGTTGTAAGCTTTTGGAGTGCGTTTGGAATAATAATAATATTTTCTTTTAATCTTTCATCTGAGCTTTGCGTTAAGGTACCTGCTAATGTTGCATCTCCAGTGCTATATACGGAAAAAGCATCACTTCTTAGTGCATCAGAAGTACCTTTGCCAACTACAAAATAAGCGTTCGTATTGAGTTTTGTATTAAATGTTCCTACAGCCGTCATAGGACTATTATCTGCAATTGTGCCATACCCCATTGCAGTTGAGGAAATTGCTGAAGCTGTTGTGCTACTTCCCATTGCTACAGAATTAGCTCCCCCTGCAGTTGTACTATTTCCCATTGCTGTAGAACTATTTCCCGATGCTGTTGTGTTACTTCCCATTGCTGTAGAATAATTTTCTGATGCAGTTGTGCCAGTTCCCATTGCTGTAGAACTACTTCCTGATGCTGTTGTACTATTTCCCATTGCTGTAGAACTATTTCCTGATGCAGTTGTAAAACTTCCCATTGCTGTAGAATATTGTCCAGATGCAGTTGAAAGATATCCCATTGCGGTAGAATTAGTTCCATTTGCTGTTGTGCTTCTTCCCATTGCTGTAGAATAGGGTGCTGCTGCTTTTGTACTATCTCCCATTGCTGTAGAATACTCTCCTGATGCAGCTGAAATACGTCCCATTGCTGTAGAATAGACTCTTGATGCAGTTGTTTGATACCCCATTGCTGTAGAATAGCTTGTTGATGCATTTGTCTCATACCCCATTGCTGTAGAATAATCTCCTGATGCAGTTGTACCTAATCCCATTGCTGTAGAATAACGCCCTTGAGCTTTTGTATTACGTCCCATTACTGTAGAATGGTCTCCTGATGCATTTGTATCAAAACCCATTGCTATAGAATAGGCTCCTACTGCAGATGCTTGATAACCCATCGCTATAGAAAGAGTTGAGGATGCAGTTGTGCCATACCCGATTGCTGTAGAATAGGGTCCTGATGCAGTTGTTTGATACCCCATTGCATTAGCATTCAATCCTGTTGCTGATGTATTGGATTGACTAAGACCATTTTTAGCATAAGCGACTGATTTAAATTCTTGAATACCTAAGTTGGTATAGCTTGTGCCATTAGCTAAGTCTATCTCTGTTTTTAAATTATAATTATCACTCCATGAGATATCTGCAAATGCTGTACTAGTTGGCGTTCCACTTCCAATGTCATGTGAAAAATACCCTTGTGCAGATGTACTTACCCCAGATACTGTTTCTTCATAAATTATCGTTGTATTATCATCTTCTAATATTGTAAACTTTAATGATACATTATTGTTTATGTAAGGTACCCCAGTGTCAAACGCAACACCCTGATACCCAATATAATCCGAATTTGCTTGTGCGGTTGTTAGGGAGAATAGCGCGACTAGACCTAGTATAATTTTTTTTGTAAGATGCATTTTCTATCCTTGTATTATCATCATTTAAATATTTTATTGATGAACTATAAGATAAAATTATCGTATTTCTGACGGAAAGAATTATGATACTATTCTATATTAATAGAGAGAGAGTGTCAAATTGAATAAAAAACAATACAATTTTTTAATAGTAGAAGATGAAGTTATAAGTACGCAGTATCTTACTAGAATACTCATGAAACTGGGATACAACAACGTGCATGAAGCTACAGACTTATATGAAGCATTAGACGTTGCACTCAATAACACCATAGACTTGGTATTTATGGATATAAATATAAACGGCAATGTTGATGGCATCACTTTAGCGAAAATACTAAATGAAAAACAGTTTCTTCCTATTATATTTACCACTGCCTTTGGAGACTCTAACACTATTTTAGAATCTAATTACACAAATATTTTTGGCTTTTTAATTAAACCTTTTAATAAAAATGACATAGAAGCTACTCTCAGCGTAGCGCTAAAAAGAATCCAAGAGAGAAACAAGTATATATCCGAGGACAAACTGGAATCTACTTTTCTTAACATAGGACATAATCAAATATTTGATATGTCTAGCAAAACATTTTTACAAAATGGACAAGCTCTTAGCCTAACAAAAAAAGAGATTGATTTTTTATATATATTGTGTAAAAACATCAACTCGAACGCCTCTTATGAAACTATAAAACAGTCTGTGTGGAAAGATTTGGATGTATCAACCTCCACCATCAGAGACACTGTTTCTAGGTTAAGAAAAAAAATACCAAATCTTGATATTGAAAATATTTCCGGTATTGGCTATATTTTAAAAAAAGCGTAATAAATATGACAAAATACCTTTTGACTCTTATCATGTTCGTATCGACTCTTTTTTCAGATTCCAGTATTGTGGTTAATGATGATGATTATCTTTATGACAAGTTCACGATTTCATACGATAAAGACTTCTCATCGTCTTTAAGTATAGAAGAGATAGCGAAACAAACTTTTTCAAAAACAAGTACCAACAACTTTACTCTAGGTTATACAGAAGAAGATGCTTGGTTTAAATTTAGTATTCATAACAAAAGTAAAGATGAGAGTTTTATACTATCCTTAAATGAAAACTATTATGATGTGGCAAACCTTTACTACTTTGATGAAAGGTGGATAAAAAAAGAAAACGGAGTTTTTACGCCAATTGAACAAAGAGATGTTAAAAGCAATAAGTTAGCTTTTGAGCTAAAAATACTACCCAATCAAAAACGGACTTTTTATCTAAAAATAAATTCTAAAAATACCTACTTTGGAAAGCTTACGCTAGAAAAAAAGAACTTTTACTATTATAACCATGAGATAAGTATGAATACTCTTTTCATATACATATTTGGAATATTAACTATCATTATAACTTTTAATCTTTTTTTATACATCTCGCTTAGAGAAAATATATATATTTATTACGTTGGCTATAGTTTTTTTTACCTTATCTATCTCATAAATCTAAGTGGTCTTTTAGCATATGTAGGTTTGCAACAGTATATCTACGACTTAAGTTTTGCAGTTGCATTCGTGATGGGTTTTTTAGTACTCTTTTCTATAGAATATCTTGAAGTAAAAACTTACCTCTCTAAATATTACAAAATATTAAAACTGCTATCCGTTCCTTTTTTTATCTTAGGAGTTCTTGTTGTTTTTTCGTATCAGCCATGGAATAAAATAATGAATAATTTAGCAGGTCTTATCAACATAGTACTTATTATTGTTTCGATAATTATATATATAAAAGGTCATCACAAAGCAAAATACTATATCTTTGCACTAACACTTTATTTTACATCGATTATTATTTTTACGCTTACTATAAAAGGAAATTTAGAGTATTCGTATTTCACAAGGTATGGGTTTGTAGTAGCATCAATGTTTGAGATGATAATATTTTCACTCATGCTAGCCAACAGATACAATGAGATGAAAAATGAAACAATATCATCACAAATAGCTCTCATAGAACTAAAAGATAATCATCAAAAATATTTGGAAAAAGAGGTTCATGACAGAACAGATACTATCGAAAAATTGCTAGGTGAAAAAGAGCTTCTGATTAAAGAACTTTATCATAGGGTAAAAAATAACTTTCACATGATTATTGGTCTATTGTGGATAGAAGAAGATAATGCCAAAGAGAAGGTTTTAAAAGATTCATATCTAAAAATGATTTCAAGAATAAACTCTATGTCAACTGTTCATAAGTACCTCTATGAAAGTGACACCTTTGCCGAAATAGATTCCAAAAAGTATATGAGTGAGATTATATATGAAATAAAAAATATTTATTCAAATAAAACAATTAGTATAAATGAAAATGTAGAGTCTTTCCTTATTGATATTGATTCAGCTACTCAACTCAGTATGATAATAAACGAGCTTTTAAACAACTCTATAAAACATCACAAAAAAGATGAAGTGTGCGTCATAGACATTATACTTACTCAAAAGGGGAATCTTGTAAGATTTAGTCTAGAGGACAATGGGTTGGGTTTTGATGATAAGAAAAAAAGCAATGGACTAGGCTTAAAACTTGTAAAACAATTTAGTAAAAAACTATCGCAGGCCGACTATGGTTTTAGTTTTAACGATGGAACGAAGTTTGAATTGTCGTTTTTTGCTAATTTAGCGAAATGAGTGTAGAAAACTCACTCTCCAAGAGAGGTCGTAATTGTATGTGATGCTACTCTTTATGGGAAAGAAAAGATAAGCTTGACGCTTTACCCCGATACATTAAAAGTGTCGTTTATTCATCAAAAAAAAGACAATTGAATGAAGTAAGGATAAAATATAAGTAACTTCACCACCTACATAGCTATATTGTTCATTTATATTCAAAAATAGATGAAAACTATATATATCATTATCAAAATATTGAAAAAGAAATGGACTTATCATCATAATAAAAGAGCAAAGAACAAGAACATGTTTTGTCAGACTAAATCCTCTATAAATATAGATAAAAATAGCTAAACTCAGAAAATAAATTGTATAGTGTTCAAGTAAAAACAGTTTAAGTAAAAAGTAATGAGCGAAAACAATGAATACATACATTTAAGATAAAAGCTTTGTGATCTCCACGATAAATGTTGTTTCGCCATTACAAGATTCCACTCGTATTACGCCACCAAACTGCTTTTCAACTATCATTTGACTCATATACAAGCCAAGTCCAGTTCCATTTTTACCCTTCGTGCTAAAATATGGCTCAAATACTTGCGCTATATTTTCACTACTAATTCCACCTGCATTATCTTTTACATAGATACGAACAGTCTCTTCATCTTCCTCTGCATATACATATAATTTTGCATTTACTTTTTCAAATTCTATAAAAGCATCAAGAGAGTTGTTGATAAGATTAAGAATCACTTGAACCATCTCATTGTCATACGTTTGGATAAAGATGTCATTTTCTTTATCATTGATGATTTGAATATCTATCTCTTTCATTCTTGGTTTTACAAAGTTTATAGCACGTTCAAGTAAGGTATTTACTTCTTCTCTCTCCTTTTCTTTTTGTGGTCTAAAGTATGTTTGAAAATCATCAATAGTATCTGAAAGGTACACAATAGTATCACTAATATCACGAAGTGTTTTGTCACTCTCTGCAACAGGAACATTTTCACCAAGAAGTCTTTTAAAATGTAAATTAGAAATTTGTAAAGTTATGGTTGATAAGGGCTGTCTCCACTGATGAGCAATCATACTTATCATTTCACCCATAACAGCTTGTTTAGACTGCACAGTTAAAAGTTCATCTTTTGCAATAAGTTCTTTGATTTTTTCTTTTACTTTCATCTCAAGTGATTCATTAAGATCTTGTAGTTCTACTGTTTTTTGTTCTACTTTTACCTCTAGCTCCGTGTTAAAATTTTGCAACTCATACTGTTGCTTTAAAATAATTCCCCGAGCTTCATCCATTTCTTTTTTATAAAAATACATAATCAGACTAACGATAAGAAGAACAAAAGACAAATATGTAACTTGAAACAAGCTGTATTGTGTTTCTATAAATGGCTGGATTGGTAAAATATATAATACTACAATCATAAAAGCAATCCAATAAAATCCACTTCTAGTATTTTGAAAATAAAGTAGAATAATAGGATAAGTAAAAAGCCATATATGTTTTAAATCATTTGGTTCATATATATAAACCAATGCTAAAAAAAGAAAAGAAAATTGTGTAGTTATTATTGAAGATATTACCTGAGAGGTATTTCTATTTTTTCTTAAAATAAAAAATAAAATAATATTGACAGATATTAAAAGTATCTCAACTGGGATTATTTCATATTTTTCTCTAATAATATTAGCCATCATTCCAAAAAATAAAGCAAGAGTTGATAAAATAATTGCAATATTAAGCATCTGAAATTTATTTTTAGACACATCGTCCGTATCTAAAAACTTATGTCCACTTCTTAGCATTTTTTGTAACATTACTCACACCTCATGGCAAATAAACTTTATCAATTAACTCATTATACTCTAACTCTGCATCACTATCTAAAGTGATGCCTCCACCACTTTTATATATAAGTCCATCTTTTGTATTTTCTATAAAGCGTATCATAACGCCACTGTCAAAACTAGTCCCATCGTAAACACCAAATATTCCTGTGAAATATCCTCTTTCATATTCTTCTACTTCATCAATAATATTTAATGTAGATTTTTTAGGCGTACCGCTTATGCTACCTGCAGGTAAGAGAGACTCTAAAATATCTCCTAAATTTTCATGCCAAAGATTACCAACTTCACCACTAATATGTGAACTTACTTGTAGTAATTTCTTATCCCCTGCCTCGATTTCTGTAATGTATCTAAACTTTTCTACCTTCACATTCTTTGCTTTTATAGATAAATCATTCCTCAATAAATCAACAACCATAACATGTTCTGCCATCTCTTTTTTATCTTGGAGTATCTTCTGGTGAGCATTCGCTAAAGAAGCATCAATAGTCCCTTTCATAGGAAAAGTATGTATCATATTATCTTTTATTTTAATAAACTGTTCTGGAGAAAAACATACAAATTCATCTTTGTATCGAAGTTTATACTTCGCGTTTGCATTTGTATATATCTCTTTAAGGCTAAGGTCTATCTCTACTTTTGTAGGCAAAGTGAGATTGAGAAGATATGTGTCTCCATTTTTAATTTTTTCTATAATTTTTTTAAATTTTTTTGTATAAATTGAGAAATTGATTGGTGTCTTTTTGAGGCTATAATTGTGAGTGGTATTCGCATAATTTTCTTCTATTTGGAACTCTATATCATTAAGTTGATCAAGAGGAATAACCTTTAATTTTTGCGCTTTAAAATCACTTATAAAAAGAAAAGGTTTTCTTTTTTTACCAAGAGCATTTATATCACTAAATGTCATTAATCAATTTTTTCAGCACTGCCATACGAATAGAAACGCCATTTGAGACTTGCTCCAAAACTTTACATCTAGAATCAGCTAAAAGTTCATCACTTATATCAATATTTCGGTGAACTGGACCTGGGTGAAGTAAAACTATATCTCTATCCCCAATAATCTCACTTGTGATACAAAAATCACTTGCATAATCTTTAAGCGATGCATAGCTTTGAGAAGAGTGTCTCTCTGTTTGCGTACGTAAACTCATAATGGCATCTACATCATCTACAATCTCTTCTAAAAAATGTGTCGTTCGTAACTGTGTTTTTGGAAGAAAGTGAGGTGGTGCTACTAAAATCACTTCCATCCCAAAACGCGTTAAAAGTTCTATATTTGAATTTGCTACACGTGAGTTTTTAATATCACCTACGATCGCTATTTTTTTACCCTCTAAGTCTTTAAAGTGCTCTTTTAATGTAAACAAATCAAGTAGTGCTTGGGTTGGATGTGCGTGTGCCCCATCTCCAGCATTAATGATTGAAGCTTTTGTATGTTTAGAAAGGATTTTAGGTACACCAGAATTTTTATGTCGCACTATTATTGCATGAGGTCCCATCGCATCAAGATTCATAGCCGTGTCTACTAAGGTTTCACCTTTTTTTGTAGAGCTTTGTGCAACATCTAGGTGAACTATCTCAGCCCCTAAACGTTTTGCAGCAATCTCAAAAGAACTTTTTGTACGTGTAGAATTTTCAAAAAAAAGTGTGATTATAAGTTTATCTTGAAGGATTCTATCAAAGTGACCATCTGAGAATTTTTTAGCATCTGCTAAAATTTCATTTATCTCTTCAATTGTAAAATCATCTGTACGAGTTAAATGCTGCATTGGGGTCCTTATAAATTATTTATTGATTATACAAGACATCACAGATAGTGTCAATATTTTCATCTACTTTTAATACATCAAAACCAATTTCACTAAAATAAGGAGCTGATATTTTTTCAAAACTCTCATCCCCTGCCCTACAATTAAACGCTATAGCATGTGGTATTTTTTTATCTAGTAAAGCTTTTGAACTTAAAAGCGTGTCATTTATACATCCAAGAGAACAATGCGTTACTAAAAGTGCAGTAGCTTGAAAATAGCTTATTAAATCTATCATCATAGTACGTCTATCAATAGGGACGTAAAGACCACCTGCACCTTCAATAATCACAATATCACAAGACTCTTCTAACTTCTGTAGTGCTCTGTCTATTTTTTGGTAATCGATATCTTGATTGTTTGAAGCGATGAAAGGAGCTGCTGGTAATGAGTAAGAGATAGGAACAATACCTTCAACACTGAGATTATTGAGTTGGCTATTGCACTCTTTTACACATTCTAAAAGTTCTTCACCATCGGGGAAAACTCCATCAATTACACCAGTTTCTATAGGTTTAAGAACACCTACTTTTAGACCACGAGATGCGAATTCTTTTAAAAGTAATTTAGTTGTATATGTTTTTCCAATATCTGTATTGGTTGCGGTTACGAAGATTCTTTTTTTCATAGGGGAATTATAGCAAGTAAATGCAGACTTGTATTAAATACAAGCTACATAGAGTCGCCGAGGTGAAGAGCTGTTTCAGAATCCCATCTAGCAACATGTAAAACCATCCAATGCTTAAATTCGCCTTCTAGAAATTCTTGTACTGGGATTGGATCTTTATTTATAACCCAACCCTCTTTAATTTTCTTTACTTTGCCTCTCATAGTGTCATGTTCAGCTTTATGTATCCCAGCGGCATAAAATCCGCTCTCTTCCATCATCTCTTCTTCTGTAGAAAAATGATCTTCCACATCAAACTCAAGTACTGTAAAAAGTTCATCAATTTTTTTTATATCTTTTGCTACAACAGCGTCATGAAAACTATTTACAATCTCTATTTCTTCATCATGTAACATATTCATAACATCATTTGACACTTGTTGTACATCTTTTTTTTCTAATAGCATATATATCCTTGAGTAGGTAATTTATAGTGAAATTCTACCTAAAAATGCGAAAATAATACTTAAATATTTGTCCTAATTCCAAATACTATCTTATTATAGAGTATTAGGGTTTTCTAATGTAACTTCTCGAACAAATTCACTCGTATCTTTGTTCAATCTTGCCAGTATTTCTACTGGTGTTTTTGGATTTTTTGCAACAGCTGCTCGAACATTTTCATCTTCATCTTTACTCAATGTATCCAAGATTTCATTTGAGATATTTGGATTTACTGAAGCAGAAACTCTTACAAACTCATCTCTGTCTTTACTTAGTTTTTCTAGTAAATCAAGTGGAGTATTTGGATTCCCTGCTACCCACGATATAATATCTCTATCTTCACTTAGTGCAATTAAAGTCTCAACTGATGTGTTAAGATGTTCTGCAACAAATTCTCTTACTAACTTGCTTTCATCTTTACTCAATGTATCTAATGCTTTAGCTGGTGTATTTACATGGGCAGCAACTCTTACTCTCACAAATGAATTTTCATCTTTACTTAATTTATCTAAAATCTCTGAAGATAGGTTTGTATCTTTTAGTAACTCTAATGTTTCTGGGTTTATCATGTGTATTACCTTTAAATGGTTTTTAATTTATTTTTCTCATTAATTTATTTTGCGAATTGTAGCTTTTAATGTCTTAAATATTTAAAAATCTCAGAGCCATGCACGAAGATTTAAGTGAATTTACAATAAAATGTCATACTAAATGCTAAGAGGGAAAATAAATTTATGGATACAGATGTTAGTATAAACTTCAATGTAACACCCTTACAAAAAGAAGCTATAGTTTCAAGAATGTTAGAAAATGGGTTCGATGAACTCTCTGCATATTTAAAAGTAGTATCACTCAAAGCCCAAAAATTTAATGCAACCTCTGCTGATAGATCTACATATAATGCATCTATAGAACTTGGGTTTAAAATAACTGAGTTACAACAAACAACATTAGAAAAAAATCTCAAAGAAAGCTCTTGTGAAGATTTGAGTACATACTTAAAACATGTTGCACTGTATGGAGTAATCATGGCCGTGGTAGAAGTACGTTCTACTGGAAACCTTGATGCGATGCTAGAGCGTATTGCAAAATCAAAGGGAAAAGACTAAAGCCTATGCCTATCACAATTAAACCTTATCTTGACATCCAATTCGATCAACCTAAAGTTTACCTCGTTACTATTTTGAGTAGTGATTATGTTTCATGGGAATTTTGTATGAAAATACTTATATATACATTTCATATGACTCCAGAAAGAGCCAAAACCCTTACCAATGAAATCTTGACTAATGGTGAAGCACTTTGTGGTGTATATATACTTGAAATAGCAGAAACAAAAGCAGTCACTGTTGAAGAACAAGCTAAAAAAGAGGGTTTTACTTTATGCTGTTTAGTTGAAGAAGTGTAATTCTTCTAAGTATTACTGCTTTCTTTTACGTATTTAGCCATATCCGCATCCATCGTTTCAATATGGTGAATCGACCATCCTATTAAATTTCCCTCAATATAAGCAAGTATTGCATTTGACTCTCCACGTTCACTAAAGTATTTTACTAAAGAATTAAGTTCATGAAGATGTCTGTCATGTTCCGCTTTATGTACTTCTAAATCAGGGAAGTCAGCTTTAATCATCAGTTCATTTTCATTGGCAAAATGTATCTCTGTATGTGCTAACAACTCTTTTATTGTTGCTAATACTTCTTCTACTTTGTTACTGCGAGCTGCTGATTCGAGTTTATTTATTATGAGCATCTCTTCTAAATGTGTGTCGTTCATGCTTGGTATTGATACCATTGGTAATTGGTCTTGTGTAATCAAAATATTGTCTCCCCTATTAATTTCATTTTTGAGGATAATACACTAAATTTCCTTGTCCATCATTTGCTTTAAAATTACTCTTTAAACTTTATATATATTAAAATTTCTCAGTAAGTATAAACTTTTTATAGCTATAATATTTTTTATAAACCTTATTACGTGGAGAAAAAATGTTAATTCAAGAACAAGATATACAACAAGTGGCAAATGCTATGATGAATATGCTGCATGAAGATGAAATACAGCTCATCAATAATTTTCATGATGCACTCAAAGATAAAGATATAGAAAAAGTCGATGAACTTTTTCCAGTACTTTTACTTGAAATAGAAACTCACTTTCAAACAGAAGAGTCTATGATGGAGCAAAGTGCTTATGCTGATATGCAAATGCATAAAAGTGATCATGATATCATGAGAAAAAAGCTTGCTAAGTTTCATAAACGTTGGGAAGTACTCAAAGGACCAAAAGAACTACTTGGATTTTTAGAAGGTGATTTTAAAAAGTGGTATATACAACATGTTTCAAAATGGGATGCACAAACTGCACCTCACGTTGGTTAATTGAGTAAAATAAGAAGGGTACTTATTCTGCCCTTTTTATTTAGCTAGAATTTGAACTAACTCATCTTCATAAATAATTTCTTTCTCAAGAAGTAATTTAGATAAACTCTCTATAATCTTCCAATTCTCATTTACTAGATCTCTCGTTCTCTTCTCGCCTTCAAGCATCCATTTCTCAAGTGCAGTATCTATTTTTAGATGATAATGTTTTGTATCTCGGTTACTAATAGAATTCCCTTTAGCATCCATTACCCCATTGATGTTTATGTATCCGACATCTTTATCCATTCCATGATGTGCTATTGCTGCATAGGCATCACGTGTTGCTTGTTGTAAGTCATTTGAAGCACCCGTATCCATACCTTCAACATCACCAAAGAGTTTTATTTGAGTTGTTCTTCCTGCTAAAGATACACAGATTTTATCTTTAAAGTCCTTCACCGTCATATTGTCTTGAACATCTTTATAATTATGTGAAACAAAACGTTCATTATTATCTTTTGGAGTTAAACTAACATATTCAATGTGAACATGAGGCATTAAGATTTTAGAAACAACTGCTCGTCCAGCTTCATAAATAGCTGTCTCTTCAAACATCTGCTCAGGAGATAGATAAGACTGTTGTTCACCGTATTTAATCCCATTAATCTGCTCAATTAAAATATCTTGCGTAATTGCACTCAGAGCATGACGTAAACAATAAAAGGAAGCTTCTTTACCAACGAGTTCAAGCTGTGCTCCTGATAATCCAGCAGTATACATAAGTAATTTATTCAGATCAAATTTACCACTTGTAGGTTTCGTCTCTATAATCTGATTGAGGAAATATCTTCTTGCATCTTTATCAAGATTGTTTATCTCTATATGAATTTCTATTCTTCCTGGTCTAATTATTGCCGCGTCAATATTTTCTTTATAGTTTGTGGCAGCAATTACAAAAACACTTCCACCCTTATTTTCAGAAAACCCATCCATTTCAGAAAGAAGTTTATTAATAGGGACTTCTCTACCTTCTTCACCACCACGTTTGCCAAGAGTATCTATCTCATCGATAAAAACGATTGACGGTGCGTATTCTTTTGCTTTAGCAAAAATCTTCTTTGTTTTTTCAGGCTCTAGTAATTCTAATCCAGTTACTGATATAAAAGGTAATTCAGCTTCTTTTGCAAATGCTTTAGCCAACATAGTTTTACCAGTTCCGGGAGGTCCATAAAGTAGCATACCTTTTGGTGGTAAAATTTTAAAAGTTTTCAAAAGTTTTGGTGATTTAAAAAAGTTGATAACCTCATTAAGTCTCTGCTTTGCTTTATGATGACCAGCAATATCATCAAAAGAAACATTAGGTATATCAAATACAAGTCCATCTTCACTAAAATCTTTGATTCTTGTTATTTGTTTAAATTTACAGTCATTTATCTTGTACGTTATGACACCATTTTTATCTGTAATCTTATCATCAATCTCTAGCGTTACATTTTTTCTAAAAAGCTCTTTTACAAGCATGTCATCTTCTATGAGAGGATCAACCATATCATCTAAAAATGTCACACAAGCTTTAGATAAAGATACTTTAATCTCACTAAAGTTTTGAGTTGTCTTCCCTGATTCCATCATGTATTCTGTAATGCGGTTAAAGAAAGTTGTACTTACCTTATCTTTGACACGTCTCGCATCAAGTTCTGGTGCAAAATTAAGTATTTGCATTTTTAAGAAATTTTGAAAATTCTTTGCTTCTTCAAACTTAATCTGATACTTCCTATCAAATCCCTCTTTATACGTCAAAAACACTTTTTTAGCAATACTTTCATAGGCTTCATAGTTGAGCTTGTTAAAGAGACAAATGTGAGCTTGTGAAAATCTAGAAACTAATTCAGGAATTATCGCTTGCTGATAACCACCACTTCTGCTATCTCTTTTTTGCTCTCGTCTAATAGCTTCAAGAATCATTGACTCAGCTTGAATATAGTCTTGCTTCACCAATTCTTTAAATCGAGAGTTAAGATACAGTTCTTTTCCTAAACTTGTAGTGATAATAAATATAGCTTCAGTGAAATCTACCATGTACGTAGCATTTTCATCTGAGTAAATGATATCAGGATCTTCACTACATGGTTCATCTGTTACTTTATCCCAACCACATCCATCACGCATCTTACCGCCTTGGAAGATTGAGAGAAGATTACTTTGAATAATTGTGTCACATTTCTCGAACGCATCGAGCACAATGATAGCTTTAGGATTTCTATGAACAAAGCCTGTTAACTGGCCTACTCCATATCCTTTCCAACCATTAGGATACCCATACAGTTCACCACCATTTTGCTGATGGTACTGTGTCATATCAAATGTCATGATTTTATATTTTGGTATATTTTCACTCATAAGTTCGGAAAGATACGTCTTACCTGTAGCTGGGGAGCCTAAAAAAAGATAGGTTCCCTTAGGTGCTTTTTTATTTTCAGCAATATCATTTTTCATGCTATCTACAACAGTATTTATAGCCTCTTTTTGTCCAAAGAGTTCTTGTGAAAGTGCTACTTTTAATGTCTTTGCAAAGATAATATTATCTTGAGTTTCAATATCTAATGAATCCTCATCTTCAGGATTTTCTAATTTTTTATATTTTTGAACTTGTTCTTTAACTAATTTTTCTGTTTCTGTCATATTTGTACTCTTTGATTATTATTTCATTATATACGTGTATAGTACTTGTTTTTTGTTGAGTTTAAGCATAAAATAAAGGGAAGCATTTTGATCTTTAACAGCTCTTAAAAAAAGTTTGATTAATGCCTAAAATAGGTCTTTCTCAATGGTGTGAATAAGGAGACTTATTTCCTCTTGT
Source organism: Sulfurimonas sp. (assembly GCF_047622445.1). GTDB lineage: Bacteria > Campylobacterota > Campylobacteria > Campylobacterales > Sulfurimonadaceae > Sulfurimonas. The sequence continues at coordinate 4,495 of NZ_JBLHOE010000051.1, read as the reverse complement.
ACGTATCCCTCTATCTAGGGTATTATCCGCTCTTTAGACTGACGAACAAGGCTCTAACAATTTATTTAGTCACTATAAATACTATTCTAAATCCAATTATTATTGTATACTAATATATTTCACATCAAAATTTAAATAGATAGCTTCACTCAATCCATTAAAAGGTAGTACACATGACTAAATTCAAAAATCTCTTCCTAAGTATAGCCCTTCTCCTCTCTTTTAGTTTCCCAACAAACACATTTGCAGCAACAGTACAAGAAAAGATTGCAGGACTCTATATAGCTTTTTTTAACAGAGCCGCAGACCAAGGTGGACTAACTTACTGGGAAGGTCAAGCTACAGCTTTAGGTGAAGAGAATGCCGTTAAGACTTTAGCAGAAGGTTTTGCAGGTCATACTAAATTTACTTCCCTGTATGCTGCTATGAGTGAACAAGAGTATGTAGAAGCTATATATATAAATACTCTAGGACAAGCTGGAGATAGTGATGGTATTAACTATTGGAGAGGTTTAATAGAGGATGGGATGAGTAGATCAGATATGGTTGCTTCATTTGTATCTCTATCTTTAGATTTCGATAGAACAGATGCACAATATGCTTCACTCACAGAGGCTGTTTTAGATGCAGCACAACAAAGAAGAGACCTTTTAACAAATAAAGTAGCTGTATCATTGGAGTTTGTGAGTACCCTTGGTTTAGAAACTAACTTAGACCCAGCTGTAAATGCATCAGATCCAGATGCTCTTGATGCTGACAGTACTTATCAAGCGTCTGTAAATATTATCTCAGGTGTAACTTATGAAGTCGCTACACGGGAGACTGCTAGAAATTTAATATATGCTATTTCAGCATATCCTGCAACAGCGATGCAAGTCATAAATGCTATAAAAGAACAATATAATTCTATTACTGATGATACTGAAATTGTTGGTAATATACAGTTAGTTTTAAATAATAAAGTACCTGTAGCGAATGCAGGTTCTGACCAAAATATATATGAAACATCAGTCGTTACACTTGATGGTAGTTTAAGTAGTGATGCAGATAGCAATACCTTAACTTATAGTTGGAGTATCACATCCAAACCATCAGAAAGCAATGCTACCTTATCAAATAGCTCAGTAGTAAACCCTACATTAAATGTGGATATCAATGGAACATATTTACTCAGTGTATTTGTAAATGATGGGACAGTTAATAGTGCAATTGATACGGTCACAATTACTCTAAACTTATCTACAGAGAATCCTCATGTTGTTTTAGAAACGACTCAAGGCAATATTGAAATAGCGCTATTTCCTAATGAAGCACCCTTGGCAGTAGAAAACTTCATTACACATATAAATAATGGCTATTATGATGGCATAGCTTTTCACAGAATTATTAAAGATTTTATGATTCAAGGTGGTGATCCTACTGAAAGTGGTTTTGGTGGGGAGAGTATTTGGGGAGAGCCTTTTAAAGATGAGTTTAAAGATCAAGTGTTTGACAAACCGGGATTATTAGCCATGGCAAATTCAGGTCCGGGAGATTTAGGTCCGGAAGATTCATATCTGGGAACTAATGGAAGTCAATTTTTTATAACAAGTATTCCAACATCTTGGTTAACCGGGAATCATACAATATTTGGTGAAATAACAACTGACTCATTTGAGACATTAGAAAAACTAAATACTACGAGTACAGACGATAACGACAAGCCGATAGAGCGTCAAGAAATCATAAAAGCATATCTTATAGGTACCTATGAGATACCTAATCCAACACCGGTAGCCCATGCAGGGACTGATCAAGAAGTAGAAATAGGGACAACGGTAACATTAGATGGTTCAAATAGTTCAGCAGGTGTAAGTTCGCTTACATACTCTTGGACACTGGTAACTAAACCAGATACTAGTAATGCAACGCTTAGCAGTACAAGTGACATTAGGCCTGTGTTCACGGCTGATGTAATTGGTACATATACATTCAATCTCATAGTATATGATAGTGGAGTTGTTAGTACGCAAGATAGTGTAACAGTAAATGTGACTATGGCTGCATTTCAAAGTGGAGATACTTGGAATGATTTAGTTTACGAAACAGTTATTTCTCCATATACAGGCAAAATATGGCTAGACAGAAACTTGGGTGCTAGTCGAGTATGTACAGCACTTGATGATACAGCTTGTTACGGCGACTACTACCAATGGGGAAGAAATGCAGATGGACATGAAAAATCGACAAGTGAAAATAGTGTAACACGAGCTACTGGTACTACAGATTTAACAAGTGACTTTTTTATTAACAATTCAGACTGGACAACAGCGGATAACACGGGCCTCTTAAGAATTGCAAACTGGAGTGCGACGGATGGTTCATCAGTTTGTCCAGTAGGATACAGAGTAGCAAATATAACAGAATTAGTAAATGAAATAACATCTGCAAATGCCCCGGTAAATGACAATATAAAGGCTTTTGAGAACTTTCTAAAATTGCCTTCTGCTGGCTATCGTAGCTACTTGGATGGAAGCCTGAATCTTCAAGGTTCCTACGGTATCCAGTGGTCATTGACTTTCTTTGGCTCTGACTCGATTTACTTAATGTTCTTATCAGACCGTGCCGAAGCGATCGCAGCAAACAACCATGCGAATGGCTTTTCCGTTCGCTGCATCAAGGATTAGAAGATAGTAGAGATAGTCAATTTAATTATTTAATAAGAGGAGTCGTAAATCTATAAAACACTGCTTATTCATAAAAATGACACCTTTTGCCTTATGTATCAAAATAACCATATTTGATTGGGCATGTAGCATTTCATGCCTAAAGTTATTCTCTTTTATTACTTTAAGTTCTAAGAGTTTCCTTTTAGTAATATCTTCACTCAAAGAAGCATATTCTATAATGTTGTTTTCATCATCAAAAATAGGAAATATAACACTCCGTAGCCAATAAGAATCCTTCTTTTTTGTCCATATCGGGATGATGGATTTTATTGTGTGAAAAACCTACAAGTTCGGCTTCTGAATAACCACTTAGTTTACAAAAGTTCTTATTTGCATGTATGATGATACCTTCAGTATTAGCTCTGGAAGTAATTTGCATTTTATTAAAAAAGTTTAGAACAGACCTTATTCCGTCCACTTGCTTTGGCCTTATAAAGAGCTTCATCGGCTCTATTAATCGAGGATTCAATATTGTCATTAGATTTATTATGAAATTGGGACACTCCTACACTTACTGTGAATTGTAGTTTTTTCTCATCCTGTAAATTAATTACAATTTCTTCTATATTTTTTCTTATTTTTTCAGCAATTATGAGAGAGCCCTTAGTATTAGTATTTGGTAAAAGTATTAAAAATTCTTCACCACCCCATCTACTAACGATATCACTTTTTCTACCAATATCTTGTAGTTTTGAAGATAATTCAATAATAACATCATCCCCAACTTGATGGCCATAAGTATCATTTATATTTTTAAATTTATCAATATCAATCATAATAATTGCTGTATCAGTTTTGTTTCTTTTAGCTAAATCTAAAATAGACTTTGACATATCCATAAAATACCTTCTATTAAAAAGTTTTGTCATTGGATCTATTGAGGCTAAAAGTTTTAACTCTTCTTGAGCTTTTTCTAGTTTTTCTGTTTGTTGCACAAGCTTGACTTGTGTTGTTATAAAATGACCTTGGGCCTCTTTTTGAGTACTAATATCTAAAGCTATAGATACTAAGATATCTTGCCATTTTTTAGTTTCGTAGGCTTATTTTGAACCTGATACCATTTATTTTTTTTTTCATTAAAAAATTCAAATTCAAATGGCTCAGATGTATTATCTTTTAATCCACACCATGAGCATTTTGAATCTTGACCATAAATAGATTTGTAACATTTTTCGGATGTCACATCAAGCATGAAATCATTCATTGAGTTATTTGTATAAATTATTTCCGAAGACTCTATATCTATGATAGCAAGAGCAAAGCTAGATGTTTCATTACATATAAAGTTGTTTATTTCTAATTCACTTAAATCAATCATCTAGTAAGTATTCCTCATTATTTTTAATACTTCCATATATATTATTAATCGCTTCATTAAGATTGTTTTCGTTTATTGGTTTTAAAATATACCCTTTTGCTCCAGCTTGAAGAGACTTCATAATAACTTCTTCTTGCCCATGAGATGTAGCTACAATGATATTTACATCCGTATTAAACTCTCTAATTTTTGATATAGCTGTTATCCCATCCATGTCAGGCATAGTAATATCCATAGTTATTAAATCAGGTTTTAATGTGCTACACATTTCTACAGCAATAGTACCATTTTGCGCTTCACCAATAACCTTATGACCTAAGTCCTCAATATAAGACTTGATGTTATTTCTCATAAGTACAGAATCATCTACAATTAAAATATTTAACATAACTTACTCCTCCTCATTATCTAAGAGCTCATCCATAGTTGTATTTTCTAGTTCACTAAAAATCTTCCCAATAGCTTCTCT
>NZ_JBLHOE010000050.1:0-25089 GCF_047622445.1 Sulfurimonas sp. | reverse complement strand
TACTTTCGCTAATTCAAGTAAAAAGTGTAGCCCCTATAAAAATTAAGAAGAGTAGATCAAGAGTAATAGGTAGAAACAAGAAGCAAGGTACTAGTACACCGCCAATTCTAATATCAAGTGCAATTTTTTGAAAATAAGTTGAAAGATAGGATTAACTGAAAACCTGCTAATCTATTTCGACCAAAAAATAAAGAAGTAGCATGAAATATAAACAGTTAAACCTAGAGAAACGATACCAAATATCAGCTTTAATTAAAGCAGGATTGAATCAAAAAAGTATAGCAGTAGAACTTGGCGTCCATCCATCAACAATCAGTAGAGAATTTAAAAGAAATAGTGATTTTGTTCGAGGATAATGCAGAATTTGCACAGGTCAAATGCACTAAAATTGAGAGGGAAAAAAAGAAACGCTTCTCTCTTACAAAAGCAGTTGAGAAGTACATTAGAGCTAAGCTAAAGCAAGACTGGTCGCCAGAGCAAATATCCGGCAGGATGAAACGTGATACTGGTATTTATGTAGTTCATGAAACAATCTATCGCTACATTTATACTAACAAACTCAATGGTGGGAAACTCTATACTTATCTCAGGCACAGAAACAAAAAGTATCATCATAGAAGTTATGACTACAAGGCTAGAGGAACTATTATAGACCGCATCATGATAGACAAGAGACCTAAAATAGTGGAGAAGAAAAATAGAATTGGTGACCTAGAGATAGATACTGTAGTAGGTAAAGATCATAAAGGGTTTTTAGTTACGGTTGTTGATAGAAAATCAAAGTTCGTAATAATCAAGAATGTTCCAACTAAAGAAGCCTCAGTTGTTACTCAAGCTCTCATAGAGATGATCTATCCAATCAAAGATATTACTCACACAATCACAAGTGATAATGGCAAAGAATTCGCATATCACAAGCAAGTATTTGCAGCATTGGATACTAAGTTCTACTTTGCAAATCCATATCACTCTTGGGAAAGAGGATTAAATGAGCACACAAACGGTTTGATTAGACAATATTTACCCAAGAAAAGTGAATTTTTAAAGGTCTCTAAGGATGAAATAAATATGATTCAGAATAGACTTAATCATAGACCTAGAAAAGTACTGAAGTATAAAACTCCATATGAAGTATTCTTTAGAGAAATGAGTAAGAAGTTAGCTAGTTAAATTAGGTGGAAATTGCACTTGATATTAGAATTGGCGATTTAAATAGTAGCTAGATGAATAATATTAAATTTATATATAAGTTAAAATGATTTTGATATTGAGAGTACTGGAGAAGATAATCTTATGTTAGAAAGTTAGGGAGACCTAGAAGATTATTTTCTTCTAAGTTCTTTAATACGAGCTTTTTTACCTGCAAGGTCACGAAGGTAAAATAATTTCGCACGACGTACACGACCACGACGAATCACTTTAATTTCGTTGATTGAGTCTGAATATATTGGAAAAATTCTCTCAACACCAATACCATTAGCACCAATTTTACGTACAGTGATAGTCTCACCAGTACCTTGACCACGTCTAGCTATACAAACACCTTCGTAAGCCTGAACACGAGATTTCTCACCCTCTTTAATTGTTACTGCTAAATTTACAGTATCACCAGCACGAAAATCTGGAATAGTTTTCGCAGATGTTTGTGCTTTTTCAAAATTTTCTATGTATTTATTTCTCATAGGTTTTCCTTAATTTTATGCTTTAAAAGCTGCTCTGGCCTGAAAAACTTGGTCTTACATTCGGACAGGGCTATTTTTAGTGTGCGAATTTTACTATGATTTCCCTTTAAATATTCTTTAGGGACATCTAGATTTCTATATTCTTTTGGTTTAGAAAATGATGGTGCTTCTAAAAGTTCACTTTCAAAACTCTCAATACTTAAAGAAGCGCTATTTCCCAGAACACTTTCTATATTTCTACTTATAGCATCACACAGAACAAGAGATGCAAGTTCACCACCTGTTAATATATAATCACCAATACTGAATACTTCATCTGCAAACTCTTCAACAACTCTTTCATCTATCCCTTCATATCTTCCACTAACAAAAGCTATATGCGATTTTTTCGCTAATCTTTTTGCATCATTTTGTCTAAAAGGTTTTGCAACAGGAGTTAAAAATACTATATGCACATCAGGATTTTCTTTTTTTAAACTCTCCAATGCATCACATAATGGTTGCGGATTCATAACCATTCCAGCACCACCACCAACAGCAGTATCATCTACTTTTGAATGTTTATTAAGAGAAAAATCTCTTGGATCAAGATAATCTATACTCAACAAATTTTTATCGATTGCACGCTTTAAAATAGAATCTTGGAAATAACCTTCAACGAGGTTAGCGAAGAGTGTTACAAAAGTAAATTTCATATTATGAGGCTTCTAAAATATCCATAGCACCGTTTACAGTGATGATTTTTTTCTCTACATCTACACTCTCACGGAATGGCTCTTCAAATGGAATTAAAAACGTTTTAGGAAGTCCTGCTTCAACTAACTTTTCATCTGTAATCATTGCAAGATAATTTGTAATTGCTATACGTTCAACTTCATGAACATGACCTAAACGTATACCGTTTTCAAAAACTTCACAATCATCAATATCAAACCAAAAAAACTCACCCTCTTCTAAGTGGCAATTTTTTCTCGTTTCATCTCGAGTTGTAAAAAGTTTTGCATTTGTAAATCTTTTTGCATCTTCTATACTATTGATACCTTTAATTCGAATCACACCTCTATCTAGGTCTACATCCTCTAAAGTAATTTCTTTTTTTAAGTTTGTAAAAAAAGTAGCACCGTCAAAAAATTGTTCTGAGAAATCTGATTTATCGTGGAATTTCATATCGCCATGAATACCGACAGTTTTGCCGATAGTCGCGATATGAAGGAGTTGTTCTTTAAACTGCTTCGACATTGATACGGTAACTTACACCATCTTTAGCTTTACAACCTGAAATGACAGTTTTAATTGCACCAATCATCTTGCCCTCTTTACCTATCAGCTTACCAATGTCCGCTTGATTTGCAAAAAGAACTATCTCTGTCACTTCATCGCCTTCTTTAACATCAACTCTTATATCTTCAGGGTGTGAAGCTATAAGTCTTGCAAATTGAGCAACAAAATCACAAATCATGACTAACGACCAGTTATCTTTTTAACACGGTCACTCATTTGAGCACCAGTACTTAGCCAGTAATCAAGTCTTTCGTTATCAATAACTAAAACTTTTTCAACTGGCATTGGGTTATAATGTCCAATAAGCTCAATCCAACCACCATCTCTACGTTTACGGCTATCTGTTACTGCGATTCTGTAAAATGGTTGTTTTTTTCTTCCCATACGAGTAAGTCTAATTACTGTCATATTGTTTCCTTGTTTAAATAAAAATTTCGGGGTATCTTTTGCAGAATAAATTTACTAGAAGTAGTTTTATTGTGCCTCTTACCGCCTTTTGGCGTCTTATATCTTGATTAAACAAGATACCTTCTAATCACAGAGGGATTATTTCAGAAGTTATTACGATAGTGGAATTATAGCAAGATATATTTTAAATGTAAAGTCAAAGAAATATTAAAGTGCCTAAAATGAAAAGAGTGTTCTAGTTACAAGACGAATTGTGAGAGAGTACGCTATTAGTGCAAGCGAATTTAGGAATATTAATTCTTTAACTAGTTAAGTTTAAAAATTAACGTAACAACGCAGTAAATGCATTGCTATTTTTATTTTAGCGAGGTAAAGCACCTGTTCCGCTGCCCATTTGACCCATCATTTGTTGCATTTGCTTCATCCCATTTTTACCAGAGAATTTTTTCGCCATTTTTCCGGCATTTTTAAACTGTTTAATCATACGGTTAATTTCAACTTGAGTAAGTCCACAACCAGTTGCGATTCTCATTTTACGTGAATTATTTAAAAGCTCTGGGTTTTCTCTCTCTTTTTTTGTCATAGAAGAAACCATAGCTTTAATGTTTTTAAGTTCACCAGAATTTTCAAAGTCAAAGTCTTTAATTGCTTTGGACATATTTCCCATTCCCGGCATCATTCCCATAATAGAACTCATAGAACCCATTTTTTTCATAGATTCCATTTGTTCTAAAAAGTCATTGTAGTTAAACTTACCTTTTTGAATCTTTTTCGTAAGTCTTTTTGCACTAGCTTCATCTATAACAGAAGCAGTTTTTTCAGCGAGACCTTCAATATCTCCAAATCCCATAAGACGGTTTACAACACGCTCGGGTATGAAAACTTCTAAATCTTCCATCTTTTCACCATTACCAATGAAACGAAGTGGAACTTGAACTTGGGAAGATAATCCAAGAGCTACACCACCTTTAGAATCTCCATCGTATTTTGAAAGGATAACACCGTCTATTCCAATTTTCTCTTTAAATGAAGTTGCGGTTCTAATTGCGTCTTGACCTGTTAATGAATCTGCTACATAGTAAATCTCATGAGGATTTGCAACTTTTTTCACTTCATCCAGTTCACCCATAAGCTCATCATCAATAGCTAAACGACCGGCTGTATCTATTAAAACTACATCATAGATTTTATCACTTGCATATTTCATAGCAGCTTTAACAACTTCTACTGGATTAGTAGAATCTGTCTCTTCAAAAAGCTCTACATCTATTTGCGCTGTAATTTGACGAAGTTGTTCAACTGCTGCTAAACGTTGTAAATCGGCTGCAACTATAAGTACTTTTTTTTGTTTATTTTTTAAATATACGGCAAGTTTACCTGCAGTTGTAGTTTTACCAGAACCTTGAAGTCCCGTCATAAGGATTACAGTTGGAGGATTTGGAGAAAAAGTAAAACCTTTACTTCCACCAATTTCAAGTAATTCATAAAGAGCTGTTCTCATAGCATCAAGAAACTGATCTTTACCAATACCTTTTTCTTTTGTATCTATTTGAACTTTTGCTATTAATTCTTTTACAACTTTATGATTTACATCTGCTTTTAAAAGGTTTTTCTTGAGCTCATTTAAAGCTTTTGTGAGTGCTTTATCATCATCATGAAAACGAATTTTCTTGATGGCATTAGTAAACGAATCGGTTAAAGTATCAAACATTGTATCTCTTTATTTATATTTATTTGTGATTATAAAATCGGTGAATTATAACTAAGTTTTACTTTATTTTTTTATAGAGGAGCGAGAAAAATGTTAATTCTGTCAGGGTGTAAACCCTTAAACCTTTTATTTATCTTTTCTCCCATGCTCTTTTTCTAGCTTTTTTAAAAAAGTAACAACATTGCCAAAAACAATAATTGCTGGTCTTTGCGCGTTCAAAGCAAGTATATTCAGGTTACTAAGTGTACCCACCTCTACAGATTGATTTTTCCTACTTGCATTGGAAACAATCGCACAAGGAGTGTCCATCTCTAATCTTAAGATTTTTGCCTGATTCACTATATCTTTTATACGAGTAAGTCCCATAAGAACGATGAGTGTGTGATTTCTGTTTTCCAACATTGGAACCCATTCAAGGTTAATAGCATTCCCTTTTAAGTGTGCAGTAACCACAGTAAAACCATTACTATAATCTCTTGCTGTTATGGGAATATTTGCCATTAATGGCCCTGACACAGCAGAAGAAATGCCAGGAATTACTTCAGTTTTTATACCTTTTTGCATTAGGTAGAGTAACTCTTCAGCTCCACGACCAAATATAAAGGGATCCCCACTTTTTAAACGTGCAACAGAGTACCCTTTGTGGATATATTTATGCATAAGTACATTTATCTCTTCTTGTGACTTACTATGAAAGCCTTTTTCCTTTCCTACAAAAACCTTTTTTGTGCTCTCTGGTACAAGATCCATAATCTCTTCTGTTATAAGATGATCATAAAGTACAACATCAACGTTTTTTATAATAGAGTACGCTTTGAGCGTGAGTAGTTCAGGATCTCCCAATCCACACCCAACCAAATAAATTTGTGCTGTCATCTTTTTGATTGTCTGAAGTATTTTTTCTTTATTGATACTATTATTGTCTCTTTTTTCTTGTAGTGATTCCAGAAATACTTCCATATCAGCAGGAATAAGCGCTTGACACTTATCCCTAAAGTGTTGTGCTAGTGTAGGACTAGCACCAGAACTTGATACTGCTATTTGTAAAGGGGCATTCTTTGTCAATGCCATAAAGTAAAAATCACACAATATAGGTTTATCTACTACATTCAACAACAAGACATGTTTTTGTTTATACTTCAAAAGTTTTTGTGTTACTTTATCATTACCTGTTGCGTCTATAACAACAAGATGATTGTGAATATCTTTATATTTGAAGGATTTTACGTGTACATCAGAACAAAGTAGTTTTATCTTAGGGTGTAGTTCTTCTGATATAACTGAAAAAGAGATGTTGTTTTCTGAGAGAACTTCCGCTTTTTGTAATGCTACGTTCCCTCCACCAATTAAAAGAACATGTTGTCCTTTTAATAAGATAGGTAAAGTTTGTCTTTGCTTCATGTCTCTATCCAACCTCTCCTAATGACTCAATAAAATTTTCATTTTCTACACTCTCTTTTAAAAAATCATGTAAACCATTTTGTTCACTACTAAGATAGAGCTCAATAATATTCTCTATCGTTGTGTTAATGGACTTTGGCAATACTTTTATACCTGTTTTAAAACCAAAATTTGAAGCTTCCCCTTCTAGATTACCAGCAAGTATAATTTCAAATCCGGCTACTGTAATTCCCTCTTCATCCTTCATTTTTGTGCCTACAAATCCTATGTCCACTATATGTGGATGCGCACAAGAATTTGGACATCCATTAAAGGATATTGATATATTTTCCTTAAAATCAGGAAACCTATTTTCCAAGTGTGTAGCTAAAATTATTGCTTGATCCTTAGTTTCAAGAAGTGCAAACTTACAAAATTTTATCCCTGTACACGATAATGTTCTTGCCTTAAATGGGCTTGGATTTGCTTCTATATTGATATCTAACAATGCTTTAGCCAATATTTGGGCATTTTTACTGGGAACATCTAAAACAATAAAATTCTGTGTGTTCGTTGCTTTTATCGTTGTTGCATTATATTTTTCTAAAATATCCGCTACATCTGCTAAACCTTGTTCACCAATATGTCCTCCATTAACAGCACATCCCATATATGACTTATTTTGTATAGATGACTCATGAATGCCGAAATGTTCTCTTTGTGCATAAGGAGTGGATTTAAAAACCTTTTTTTCTATAAACCTAAATCCTAGTTGTTCTTGTGCAAATATTTTAAACTTATCTATTCCCCATTCATCAATTAAATGACCCAATCGAGCTTTCTTTCTACTTTTTCTGAGTCCATGATCTCTGTAGATAAGACTTATTGTCTTCACCGTATCAAGAACTTGTTCCGCTAGTACATATCCTAAATGAAGTGCTATTTTTTTATTTGAGGCTAATCCACCACCTACACTCACTGCAAACAATACTTCATCGTAAGTCTCGACTGCGGTAAACGATAAATCTTGTATTTCATGTCCCATACAATGTTTGGCACACCCAGATATACCTATTTTATATTTTCTTGGTAGGTTAACTAATTCTGTATTACCATTTAGGTAGTCATTTATATCCTGTGCCAAAAAAGTTGTATCGTATATATCGTTTTTATCTATCCCACTAACGGGACATGTCACTACATTTCTTGGTACATCTCCAGCAGCAAAAACTGAACTCAATCCAACATTCTGGAGTCGCACAAATATTTCAGGTAAATTAGTCACTGTTATAAAGTGAAATTGTATATCCTGTCTTGTTGTAAAATCAGCTGTAGATCTTGCAAACTCTTTTGATATTTTTGATAAACATCTTAATTGTTCTATATTTGCAGCTCCTGATTCTAGTTTGACTCTTAACATGAAATACAATGTATCGTCACTATCATCTTGTAAGTTTTTATTTTGAGTATAAAGACCGTACCATTTAAATCTATCTATATCTTCTGGGTCTATCTCTTTATTTGTCGTAGCATATTCTTTAATATCCGCTAATACGGATAGCCCATCCTTTTGCTTTTTAATTCTTTCTACTCTTTGTGCAGCTGTTTCTCTTGCCATCTTTTTGTCCTAGCCTATAATATTGCTTTTTTCATTCGGAAAATATTTTTTAATCAAGGTATTTAATTCAATTAAGAAGTCCGAATGCTTTAATTCTTTTTTATCTTGATTGTCCGATTTATTTCTTATCATTCCTGCACCCACTGTATTGTTAGTAACTCTGTCAATAATAATAAATGAACCCATAGCTTTGTTCTCATCATAAGAATCAAAAGCAATACTTTGTTCTAAATCTAACTTAGCTCTTGCAATTTCATTAAGATTAAGTGCATTTGTACTAGTCTGCTTTAAAGTATTTACATCAGTTTTATAATAAAAATTCTCTATTGTCCCAACTGTTTGCGTTGAAGCTCTTTTTATAAAGTATTGTTTTCCTATAGTTAAAGGTTCTTCACTCATCCATACAATGTCAACATCTAAGTTAGCTGCACAATCAGGTTGCTCATCACTTTTTACTATTACATTACCTCTAGAAATATCAATCTCATCATTTAGAGTTAATGTAATTGCTTGTTGTGCATAAGCATGCTCAAGATTACCATCATAAGTGACTATTTCTTTCACTGTTGATTTTTCCCCTGAAGGTAATACTGTTATTTCATCGCCCTTTTGAATAATTCCAGATGAAATAGTTCCACAAAATCCTCTAAAATCTAGATTTGGTCTATTTACGTATTGCACAGGCATTCTAAAGTGAACCAAATCTCTATCTTCATCAATTTTTATTGTTTCTAGTAATCCCATTAATGTTTTACCTTTATACCAAGGTGTCTGATCACTTATGTTTACAACGTTATCACCATTTAAAGCAGACAATGGAATCAAAGTGATGTCAGAAGTCATTCCTAGTTCTTTAGAGAATTCTAAATAACTTTCACAGATTTCAGTGTATTTACTTTCATCAAAATCAACTAAGTCCATTTTATTCACAGCAACAATAATGTGCTTGATACCTAATAATTTTGCTATAAAAGAGTGTCTTCTCGTTTGAGTTTGCACTCCGAACCTTGCGTCTATAAGGATTATCGCTAAGTCAGCAGTTGACGCTCCTGTTGCCATGTTTCTTGTGTATTGTTCATGACCTGGAGTATCTGCAATGATAAACTTTCTTTTATCTGTTGTAAAATATCTATAGGCAACATCTATTGTAATACCTTGTTCTCTCTCACTTTGTAATCCATCTACCAACAATGATAAATCAAATTCACCATCAGTCGTATTTGTTTTTTTAGAATCTTTTTTAATAGCTGCTAATTGATCTTCAAAAATCATTTTTGAATCATGAAGAAGTCTTCCTATTAAAGTAGATTTTCCATCATCAACACTTCCACAAGTAATAAACCTAAGAAGTTGTTTATTTTCATGCTCTTTTAAATAAGCCTCAATATCGTTTTGTATTTTTTTTTCTAACTGTGACATCTTAAAAGTACCCCTCTATTTTTTTCTTTTCCATTGATCCTGCGCTATCGTTATCAATAACGCGACCTTGTCTTTCACTTGTTTTGGTTAATAACATCTCTTGAATAATCTCAGGCAATGTAGTAGCTGTACTTTCTACTGCTCCTGTTAATGGATAACATCCTAGTGTTCTAAATCGAACCATTTCTTCTTTAATCTCTTCACCTTCTTCTATTGGCATTCTCTCATCATCAACCATGATTTTCACACCATCTTTTTCAACTACAGGTCGGAGAGCTGCGAAATATAATGGCACAATAGGGATGCCTTCAAGGTGAATATACTGCCAAACATCAAGTTCAGTCCAGTTTGAAATAGGAAAAACTCTAATAGATTCTTCTTTATGCACTCTTGCATTATATAAATTCCAAAGTTCTGGTCTTTGGTTTTTTGGATCCCATCTATGATTTTTATCTCTAAAAGAATAAATTCTCTCTTTTGCGCGAGATTTTTCTTCATCTCTTCTGGCTCCACCAAACACAGCATCAAACTTATATTTGTTAAGCGCTTGCTTTAAACCCTGCGTTTTCATGATGTCAGTATGTACTGCACTTCCATGTGTAAATGGTCCAACGTTTTTTTCTATACCTTCGGGGTTGGTATGAATTAATAATTCAAAACCTTCCTCCGCTGCTCTTTTATCTCTAAATTCAATCATCTCTTTAAATTTCCATTTTGTATCTACGTGAAGTAGAGGAAATGGTAATTTTCCAGGCGCGAAAGCTTTTAATGCTAGATGTAACATAACAGCAGAATCCTTACCTACTGAATACATCATAACTGGATTATCGAACTCAGCGATAACCTCTCTAATAATATGTATTGATTCAGCTTCAAGCTGTTTTAGGTGTGTCAACCTTTGCGTACTTAACATTTTGTAATCTCCTTTTAAATTTATTTTGCGTGTAATCCACACTCTTTATGTTCTGGGTTCTCCCACCACCATCTACCACTTCGTATATCTTCAGAATCTTCTACAGCTCTTGTACAAGGTGCACACCCTATACTTGGGAAACCTTGATCATGTAATTTGTTATATGGAACATTATGTTCTTTTATATACTTCCAAACATCATCTTCACTCCAATCCATAAGTGGATTCAATTTAATGATATTAAAATTGTCATCATATTCGATAAAAGGTGTTCTTGTTCTCGTGACACTTTGATCTGCCCTCAATCCTGTAATCCATATATTTAAGCCCTTAAGTGCTCTACGTAAAGGTTCAATTTTTCTTATATAACAGCAATTCTTTCTTTTTTCTATACTTTCATAATGCCCATTTATTCCCTGAGTTTTATAAAGTTTTTCAACACTTGATGTATCTGGGAAATAGACATCAACTTTTCTCTTATACTTTAAATTTGTTGCATCCATTACATCATAAGTCTCAGGATGTAATCGCCCTGTATCGAGTGTAAAAATAGATGCAGTATTATCTATTTTAGAAATCATGTCTGTTAAGACCTGATCTTCTACGCCAAAACTTGATGAAAGTCCTATTTTGCCTTGGTATGTATTTAAAAAATATGCCAACATTCTATAAGCAGACTCATCTTTAAACATTTCATTTAATTTGTCCATCAAATCTTGATTGAGTATATCATTCATTTTTTTCTCCTATATAACATAATCATTTTTATTTGGCGTATGCTTCCCTAAACTGATTTTATTCCATGCTCTTTCATGAAAATAATATAAAATCATTTTAGTAAAAAGTTCAATTGAACCAATTGATGCAGCCATTTTCAAATCACCCGTGATGATATACGAGATGACTACAGTATCCAGTGTTCCAATTGTTCTCCATGAGATTGTTTTTACAACCGATCTATATGCTTTTTCTTTCATTTTGTTCTCTTCTTTTTCAATACTTATAAGGAAATTATTTTAATTCCCTTTCTCTCTATAAATTCGTACAGCTTACAACCAAAACATACATTTTTCTGCATTTCCATCATTTTCCATACTGCCAACAATAAGATTGAAATAGAAGACAATATGCTATATTCCAAGACTGCTAGGACTATAGATATAGTCACTACTATAAGTGCAAGGTGTGTAGCAAATTCTTTTTCTAACATATTTTTTTTATTTTTTTTATTACTAAATAATAAAGATACTTTCGTTGCTATTACTTCTAAAGGACTAAGTAAAGGTGTTTCACATAATCCAATAAAGAAATGGTAAGCCAATAACATCAACAAACCTATATAGCCTAAAAAGAGATAAGCAACTATTGTAATTACTACTAATGTAGCTACGATACGTGTTTGATTTTCATCAAGCATTCCATATTTTATATCCATTATATTACTCATTTTTCAACTCCTATCTTAGACTTTATATTAAGATGAATGATTATTCATTCATCTTATTTTAGAAATATAACCTAATATATTATATCTTTGCAAGGGGCTATAAAATTAATTTATAGATTTAAAACTTAATTAAGTATTATAAGTAAATGAAATAAAACAAAGCATGTACTCTACCAGGGGTAATAAAAGATTTTCTTATAAATGTCTATGAAAAATCTTCGAAATATTTTGTACTGAAAAACTGAAAAAATAGTTTAGGTCGCTAAAACTATTGCTAGAACTTCAGGAAAATAAGTACTTGGAATTAAAATTTAGGATAATAACGTATCTGAATATATTGAGGTAGGTGCCATTGTTCTTGTATGTATTTTAGTATCATCTGTTTGAAGGTAAAATGATACTAGTAGTAAAATGCAAAAATTACTTTTTACATTTTGTCTTCTAAAAATTAAATAATATATTATTGAAAATCAGTAAACATCTTAGGCTCTTTAGCCACAAACTCAAAACCAAGTAATCTTACTTTAT
This sequence comes from Sulfurimonas sp., assembly GCF_047622445.1. GTDB lineage: Bacteria > Campylobacterota > Campylobacteria > Campylobacterales > Sulfurimonadaceae > Sulfurimonas. The sequence continues at coordinate 12,702 of NZ_JBLHOE010000050.1, read as the reverse complement.
GAGCGTGAAGCATAACTCTTTTTGCACGTCTTCCACCATATTGTTCATCTCCAACAATTGGATGATCTATATATCGAAGATGCGTACGAATCTGGTGTGTACGTCCGTGGTGAATAATACATTTTATCTTTGTTTTATTTGCACTTACTATATCTGGGAAAAATTCACTTCTTGCTGGTTTTCCTTTTCCCGAAACGTTTGAGTATGCTTTGTTATTTTTCTTTTGTGTTAAAATCGCTTTATCTACTTCTATAGGCTCTGAGATAATTCCTTCAACCCATGCGATATACTCTTTATATACATTATCTTTTCTAAACTCTGCAATAGCTTTTTCACGAAACTCTTCGTTTTTAACGAGCATTAGAACACCACTTGTTTCACGATCTAGTCGGTGAAGTAAAACTGCTGGCTTCAACTGTCTTTCTATCTCATCTGAATTAACATATGCAGGTTTGTCTACAACAATCAAATCATCATTTTCAAAAATTGGTTTTGCTTTTTCAATCTTAATAACACGAAATATAGTTTTTGCATCTATTTCACCACGTGCTATCATCACTTTTTTATTTCCAACGTATACTAAACCTCTATCAATCATAGATTTAGCTTGAGAATTTGAAATTCCTTCTTGTGTTGCTAATATTTTATATGCTTTTTCTGTCGCCACTTAGGGCTCCTTAATTTTATTTATTACTGTTTCTAAATTTATTGTCTCTTCCACCATAGAAGGTGGTAAATCTTTACTTGATATCAAAGCTTTATGTATCTCCTCACGTTCAACATACTGAACATGGTGTACATATTTATACAACTCTCTCTGGTCATGAAAGTGTTTACCTGTAATTATCTTACATCCAAAATGTGCAGGTTCTAGTGGATTATGTCCACCGATACCTTCTTTAAATGCCCCACCAACTATCGCGATATCACTAATCGCGTAAATATTATTTAGTTCACCCATTGCATCTATAAGAATCATATCTGCTTCAAAATTATTAGCTTTTGAAAATCTAGAAAGTGAAAACTGATGAATACTTGCATACTGATGCATCAACTCGTAAACAGCATCAAATCGCTCAGGATGTCTTGGAACTATTATGAGCTTTGCATCTGATTGTTTTCTATACTCTACATAAGACTTTAAAATCGATTCTTCTTCAGTCTCATGTGTACTTCCAGCTACAATTACTTCCGTATTTGGCTTTTCATATTCTTTGGTCTTCGTAATTTTACCTGCAAGTTTAATATTTCCAATGACTTCAATATTTTTTGCACCAAGCGCTAAAAATCTATTTTTATCGCCTTCACTTTGCGCATAAATAATTTCCACTTTAGCCAACATCTTTTTATAGAACCAAGCAATTTGTAAATATTTTTTCGCACTCTTTTCAGAGATTCTAGCGTTAAGTAAAATTACCCTTGTACCTCTTGCACTCATAACAGCAAAAAGCATGTACCAAAATTCAGCTTCTAAAACTACAAGAACTTTTTGCTTCTTTACCCAAAAAGGAATAAACAATTCATACGGTAAATAACGCACATCTGCGTCATAGCCTTTAGCCATTGCTTGTCCAGTATGAGTTACTGTACTTATCTTTATATCTTCAGATTTTAAATCTTTTAAAATAGGCTTTAATGCCCGTGCTTCACCAAAAGAGCAGACATGAAACCATATACCATTTTCATCTGTAAAACGTGGATTATTAAAAAGAAAAAAACGTGAAGGGATTGATTCTTTGTACTTAGGCTTGAAGGATAAAAAAACCAAAAGTGGTAATGCTAAAATATATAGCACAGCACTTAAGGTGAAGTAGAAAATACTAAAAGGCATTTTACCTATTCTGACGCAGCTTCCACATGAAGAATACGACCACAATGTGGACATGTTGTAATATCTTCTGCTTTAATTACATCTGCATAAATTTTATCACTAATAATCATATGACAACCCATACATGCTTGCTCCTCAACTACAACAACAGTCGAGTTTTTAGCCCAGCGACGAATCTTTTGATAAAATGCTAAACCTTTTTGATTTACAGCACCTAAAAGTTTTTCTTTTGAAACAAATACAGCTTGTCTTTGTTTATTGATAACAGCTAACTTTTTATCAACATCAGCTTTTACAGACTCTAAGTTTGAAGTAAATTCAACTAAAGTAACCTTTGCAGCTTCAATTTGCTCTTTCTTAGCTTCGATGATTTTTTCTAATCTATCAATTTCTTCATTTGCAAATGTAACTTGTTCTTTTGCAATCTCTTCTTCAAGTTGGAGTGATTTCATTTCACGTTCAGTTTTTATGTCACCGCTTTTTTTAGAATTATCTTCAAGTTTTTGAGAAAGTTCAGCAAGGTGAAGTTCATTCTTCGCCTTTTTAAGCTCTTCGTCTTTGATTTCATTTGTTAAATTTTCAATATCTGATTCGATACTTTTAGTTTTTGCTAAAGCTGCTTCATAATTGTAATTTGCTTCTTCTATTTGAGGTTCAAACGCATCGATTTCTTTATCTACTTTAGAAAGGTCGATTAACTGCTTAAGATGTTGGTTCATTAGGTTCCTTTTTGGATTATATATACGTGAACGGATTCTTTGATGATGCAATTATAACTTCTAAACCTAAATTTTTCAAATGTTTAAGCATAATTTGAGCAAAAAAGTGTTCACTTTCATAATGACCAATGTCAATTAAAGATAAATTTATACTTTTTGCTTCCATTGCATCATGGTATTTCACATCGCCCGTCAAGAAACAATCTGCCTGAATTGACTTCATAAGTGAACAGCCTGAACCCGTCGTTAATGCCGCTATTTTCACTATTTCCGAGCATTTTACACATTTTGCATGAGGGAGTCCAAAAGCACGTGATACTTTCTTCGTAAATGTGTCAAAATCTTCGTTTATTTCTAAGTATGCAACAAATCCATCTTTTTTTATAATTTTGTATCCTAAAACTTCTTCGGCTACATAATTATTGAGGTGAGTTTGATCAAAATTTGTATGCATCGCAATATTTGAAATATTTTTTTGTATCATTTTTTTGATTAAATTTGCAGGATATTTACTAAATTCCAACTGCTTTAATCCACCAAAAATAATGGGGTGATGCGTAATCAAAAGAGTGTCTTTTTTCAGAGAATCTATAAGTGCTTCATCTATATCTATACTGAGTGCGATTTGTTGAATATCCTGAGAAAATTCACCTATCAAAAGACCAGAGTTATCCCATGATTCTTGTAATTCAAAAGGAGAAAGTTTGTCCAAAAATTTATATATTTCTAAAATATTCATTTACTATTCCTCGTTTAACTTATCCAATTCAACCCGAGCTTCATCAAAATCAGGATTGAGTTCAAGTGCTTTAGTGTACATCTCTTTTGCTTCTTCTTTATTTTCAGTATCTACTAAAAGATTTCCATAATTATAATATGTAACAGGGTTCTCAGAATCAATATCTAAAGAAGCTTTAATATGAATCTTTGCAGAAGTAAATTCGCCACGAGCGCGAAAAAGTGAAGCCAAAGCGTTGTGGATAACTTCGTTCTTTTTATCAAGAGAAAGTGCATCTTTATAATATTTTAGTGCTTCTTCGTTATCTCCACTTTTTTGAAAAATATACGCGATTTTAAAAAGTATCTCTTCGTTATTCGCATCTTTCGCATTAGCCTCATGTAATAGTGCTAATGCTTTTTGATTATCACCCTCTTCATATGCGGTGTCTGCTTTTTCAAGTAAAGCTTCTGGAGAAAAGGGGGAAAATGTATCAGCCGTTTTTTCTTCTTCATCTACAGCATATGTATCGTTGTTAGATTCTTTTGGGTCTTGGAGTGTTTGAATATGTTCGTAAATTTTAAATGCAAAAAAAGCCGAAGCTCCAAGCATGAGTAATTGAAATATAGACATAATTTATAGTTCCTTTTTATTTAAAATATTGTTATTTATAAGTTCAACAAATTGAAGTGGATCAACTTGTACTCCACCTACTCTAACAGAAAAGTGTAAATGAGGTCCGGTTACCCTTCCACTCTTTCCCGAGAGTCCAATCACTTCACCTTTTTCAATATACTGATTTTTTTTCACTGAAAATGCACTCATATGATAATAACACGTATATATCCCTTGTCCATGATCAATAATTACAGTACCACCAGAGTAGAACCTGTCCTTTACCAAAGCAACTACACCCTCATTACTCGCGATAATTGGAGTTCCCACTTTTGCACGAAAGTCCGTTCCACTATGGTAACCTTTTAGCGTGTCATTATATACTCTTGCCTTACCAAAATCACTTGTAATAAAACTCTCCATAGGTAAAATAAATGCAGAACTTAGTTGATTCTTTTGTGTAGATGTAGAATAAAGGTTCATTGCTTCGTGGTACTCTTTGTTAATTCTATCGTTAACTTTTTTACCCTTAGGATTTACCTTAGACTTTGTTACTTGGATTTTTTCTTTTTTGTAATTTCCATCTTTTACCTGTACTAGCATTGATTTTGTTTTTGTTTTACCATCTTTAGTATAGGTAATTTTTAAAGTTTCTTCACTGGGTTTTGCATAGTAGCTTATAGGTAAGAGTGCATACATTTTTGTAGAATCTAATGGATTTTCGTAAACATTAAAACTTCTCTTACCTAATGTTAGTTTTTGATATTTTAAACCTTTTGCTTTTTTAAATTCAAAAAGAGATGTTGCACCATTAGCTATATTCGTATTCGAGACCTTAACATTAAAAGAAAAAAGAAGTGAAGAACAAACAACAAATGCTAGTAGTATTTTCACTAGTAATCCTTCATTGCACGTGCAACATCACGTTTTTGATCTTTTTCTTTTAAGTCGTTTCGTTTATCGTGTAACTGCTTTCCTTTTGCAATCGCAATCTGAATTTTCACAAGGTTTCTTGCATTAAAGTAGAGTTGTAATGGAACTATTGTGTATCCATCACGATTGACTGCTTTTAACATTCTTTGGATCTGTTTTTTATGTAAAAGAAGCTTTCTACTTCCTCTCTCTTCATGTCCATAAAAACGGTGTGTAGTATCGAGTCTACCGATGTGAGCATTGAAAAGAAATGCTTCCTCTCCTACAAAACGGATAAAACTATCTTTGAGATTTACTCTCTTAGCACGGATTCCTTTGACTTCACTTCCAGCCAAAACCATCCCAGCTTCAAACTTTTCTTCTATAAAAAAATCATGATAAGCTTTTTTATTTTTTGCTACTGTTTCACCCATGTTCTTCCCAACTTAATATATATTTTTTCTTGAGCCCACTCTAAGAATAAGTAAAATAATTTCATCATTTTCTATCTTAAAAAGTACTCTTATTTTTTTCGCTACTACAAATCTATAAACAGAGTCAAACTCACTTCCTTTGAGCTCTGTTACTTTTTTTGTGCTTCTAAGTAACTCAAAATTATCTGCTAGATAATGAATCTTTTTTGCGATTAAGACTCTATCAGGATGAGAAAAAGATTTTAAATCTTTAACTGATTTATCTGAGTACCTAACATTCAAATCTCGATGCCTAACTCTGCATAAACATCTTCACTCGAGTGTACTTTCATACTACCGGCCTCTATCTCTTTAATAACACTATCCGCTACAACGCTATCAGTATAATCAAAATAAAAGTCCAAAGCAGTTTCAACAACCTCTTTTTGACTTTTATGTAAAGCTAAAGAGACATTTTCCAGCTCTTTTGCAATTGACGCATCTAATGATAATAATTTTTTTACTGTTGCCATATCGAATAACCTTCAATTTAGATATACAATTATATATCTTTTTAGATATATTGTCAATTACTTCCCATCACTTTCTCGTGTCTTTTCTAACAGACATTAAAAATTGGTAGTATAAGTAACCTAAAAATATTTTATTCAAAAATATAATTAGTAAATCATAAACACCTCTAGATTGAACATTAGCCCCATTTACCATAGTTTCTAAACTAATCAAGGACATATTCTTAACAACATCACTCCAACTAAAATAATTTTCATATACAATATTTGTCAAAAAAACACCTACAGTAAATAATCCTAAAGAGCTCATCAATCTATAACTTTTATCATTTGAAATAGCTGCTACGAACAAATACACGGTAGGTAGTCCTATCAAAATAAGTAAAAATGATTTCATTGCAAATGTACTCATGAAACCTATAAAAGCCACCCAAGATATTGGTAAAAACCAATTCGTTGAGTGTTCTGAACTTAAATCATGTAATTTGAATACAAAATATTCTCGCCAATTTTCAAACTTATCTTTTTCTAATTTTCTTCTTTGCTGATCAAGTTCTAAACCATGGTATTTATTTGCTTCAATTTTATTTCCAAGCTTTTCAAAGTTATGTTTAATTGTTCGATATGTTTCCTGAGAAGTATTCTCTTTTGAAGAGTTAGTGTCAAGTCCTTTTATTCCAAAAAAATGTATCTCTTTATCACTAGACGTATAGTCTAAATTAATTCCATTCTTAAATACTGATTCTCTAAATGAGGTAAATTTTTCAAAAATAATATATTCAAATTGCGCTTTAGTATGAAATATACATTTATCAAATAAAGAAAAATCCTTGTATGTTATTTCGCTTAAATTAAATTTATTTTTAAATTCAACTTCATTAAACTCTGATAATGATTGAAAATCAACATTCTCAATCTCAATCTCATTAATGCACGCTTTATAAACACAAAAATCTCGCTTAAATACTGAATTTTTTATTCTTATTTGATTAATACTAATTTTTTTCTCATCAAAATAATATTCATTATTTATATAAAAATGTTCTTCAAATATAGAACCAGCTACATCTATTGCACAATTTTCAGGTAAGTTAAAGTGTACTTCATCGTTAAATTTACATCCACTAAAGTCATAATCCATCTTTTCAAATTCTAAAGTGTTTACTCCATCCTGATAATGATGTTGGAATCTATAAATTTCATTATCTATAGTTTTACATTTTTCATCTTGTGAAAGTACTAAACAATAAGTATTTATTTTTACTTTTTCATCAAATTCTAAATTTGAAAAAGTAACTGTATGTCCACATATCGTAATATTTGGTTCAGATTCCGAAATTAAATCATCGCCCTTAATATAATTTTCTGGTTCAAACTTTGTAAGATATTTATTTTCTTTCATTCCAATAACTTAGACAAATTTTTACGCTCTACTAACTGTGATAGCATTAGTTTTTAACACCCTAAAAAAGCTACTTCCACTTCCACTAAAGTGATAGCCTGCTTTGTAATGAGACTCTAATTGTTTATACTCTTTTAATGCTGGGGCATACAAATCATTTGCTTCTTTTACATCCATAGTATTTAAAACTTCTTGAGATGTAACTTTCTTTAGTCTTTCTCGCTCAAAACCATCTACTGGTAGATAAAAATCTTCTCTGTATGTTTTATATACTTTTGGAGTAGATATCTTCACATCTGGTGTGTAGGTCTCAATATCAAGGAGTTCTTCTTTAAATTCTTCAACTACTTCACCAATTCCACTAACATTGGCGCTCTTATATCCGTATATAAAAAATGGAACATCTGCACCTACTTCTAAACCTATGAGAGCTAATTCATTTGTACTTAAACCTAGGTGAAGTACTTCGTTACACATTTTTAGATATGTTGCAGCGTCAGAACTTCCACCACCGAGACCTGCAAAAGCTGGGATAGATTTTTTAACTTCAACGCCATGAGTACGCATTAATTGTTCTAACTGTTGAGAGCCAGTTGCTTTTTTGAGGGCAAAGTAGGCTTTGTAAATTGTGTTTTGTTGTGTCTCGCAAGAAAAGTCGCCTAGTATACAAAAACTCTCAGACTTTCCACCACATTTCTCTTTTGAAATAAATGAAAGTTCATCATATAAAGAATCTACTCGCATAAATCTAGAAATGATTTCATGGTAATTATCACGAAGTCCTGTGATTTTTAAAAAGATGTTAACTTTTGCGTAGGCTTTATAGACTTTCATAAGGTCTCAATTTACTTTGATATAAGTTGGCTAAGTTTACTCAGGATACTTGAATCTACCTCTTTTGATGCTGCAATATTTGACTCTTTCACATCTTCAAGAAGTTCACTTCTCATAATTGGTATAGACTTTGGAGCATCTATCCCAAATTTTATTACACCTTTTTCAATAGATATAACTTTAATGATAATATTATCGCCAATAACAATAGACTCTCCCTCTTTTCTAGCTAATACTAACATGTGAATATCCTACCTAATTCGTATTTTACATTTTCATTTTCTATACTTAGAATCGAGATATTATCTCCATTATCAAGCCAGTATGTTCCATTCTCTTGTATTTCTAAATCACTTAAAGCAAGAACTCTTCCATATTGAATATTTTCTGCGTCGCCTGTGTAAACATTTAAAGGAATATTGAGGGATTTTTTTATGTCTAGTGCTACTTCACCATCATAAACAAAACTACCCTCATTAAGCCTCTCTAAAGCACTTAAGCTTCCGTTAGTCACTCCGAGCCTCTCAGTTATTATGCGGCCTAAAGAGCGGATGTATGTACCCTCTGAAGCAGTTGCTTCAAAAGTCACAAAAGGATGTTTATAATGAATGAGTTTAGATTCATATATAGTAGAATTTATTTTATTTAAAACTACCTCTTTTCCAGCACGTGCTAAATCATAAGCACGTTTTCCATCTATGCGTTTTGCTGAAAATATAGGGGGTTCATACTCTAACTCTCCCTCTAATGACTTCACCGTATTTTCTACTTCAGTTTCATCTAACTCTTCAATTTCTTCTACTAAATCTATCAACTCTGTGTCAAGACTGTCTGAATGAGCACCTAGCCAAAGCGTAGCTCTGTATGTTTTTGGTGTTTTATCTAAGAAGCGAAAAAGCTTAGTATGAGAACCCATACCTATAATAAGTACACCTTTTGCAAAAGGGTCAAGTGTTCCTGTAAATCCAGCTTTTTTATTGTTGTACTTTCTTTTTAGTCTTGAGAGAAAAAAGTTTGAACTTATTCCGGAGGGTTTATAGGCAACGAAAAGTTTATTCATATGAAAACTATAATCTTTCTATAAATGAAGCCAAAATGTCTTTTTTATTTCCAGCAAAATTTATACTTAGTTTAAATTCTCGTCCAGATTTACTGACCCCTGTTACACGACCAGTTCCAAAGATTTTATGACGCACTAAATCACCTTTTTTAAAGGCTGTATTTTTTTCTACTATTAAAGAACCAGCACATAGTCCTGCTTCATTAAAAAATCTACTTTTTTGTAAATCACTTCTACGACCTTTATAAAAACGACTTCCAGCATGAGAGAGAGTAAGTGTCTCTTTTGCACGAGTAAAAGAAACATAACCTAAACGTCTTTCCTCTTCTAAGTCACTTCCATCTCCTACTAACGGTAAAAAACCCTCTTCTAGCCCAATGATAAAAACATGTTCAAACTCTAAACCTTTTGAAGCATGGATACTCATCATATAGATAGACTCCCCTTCTACCTGATCTTGTTCACTTTGAAGTGTCAACTCATTTAAAAATGCATCGAGTCCAGAAGCTGGATCTTTTTTTATAAAATCACGAAAGAGACCATAAAATTCATCCATATTGAGAACTCTATCTTGTTCATCTTGCATACCTTTGTAGATGTCTTTCAGATGAAAAGTCTCTTCTAATATATCTATAAATTCATAACTAGACTCTTGCACAGCTTTTGAAACAGTCTCAATTTTTTCAATAAAGTCTTTGAGTGTAGCTGCATTTTTCTTTCTAACCAAAACTTCCAACTCCGCTAACGTAGAGTTTTTTATAAACTGGTAAATGGAAACTTCTTGCCCAAGTGCAGCGATTTCAAGCTTGTCTACACTTGCTTTTCCAAGACCACGTTTAGGTTTATTTACAATTCTCTTAAAAGAAAAATCATCATGGAAGTTTGTAATCACTCGAATATACGAAATTAAATCCTTAATCTCAGCTCTGTCATAAAAGCGTAAACCACCAACAAGTTTATACGCAATTCCAGCACGATTTAAACCTTCTTCAATAGAACGAGACAAAACATTTACACGATACAAAATTGAAATGTCATTTGCAGATACACCAGAGTCTAAAAGCTTATTAATATTTGTTGCTATCTTTCTTGCTTCTTCGTTTTCATCGTTAGAATTTAAGATTGTTACATCTTCCCCACCACCACGTGTAGCTATGAGTTTTTTACCAAGCCGAGAACGATTATGTTCAATAAGTGAATTTGCAACTTCTAAAATAGGTGTACGAGAACGGTAATTATTTTCCAATTTGAAAACTTCTGTTCCCTTGAAATCTTGGTCAAACTCCATAATATTTCTAATATGTGCTCCACGCCAACCATAAATACTTTGGTCATCATCCCCAACAACACAAATATTTGTATGTGCTGAACAAAGTTTTTGAATAAGCTTTAACTGTAACTCGTTTGTATCTTGGTACTCATCTATCATGATATACTGATATTTTTGACTTGTAGTCATTGCTAATTCTGGGTTTTCATCTAAAAGTTTATATGTCAAAGCTATAAGGTCATCAAAGTCTACAAGATTGTTTTCATGTAAATACTTTTCATACTCTTCATACACTTTCGCAATTTGCTGGTAGTTATAAAGCTCTGCTTGCTTGTATGCTTCATCTGGAGTAATTAACGAATTTTTGTATCTTGATATTTCACTTGCTATGAGTGGTGTTGGAAGTTCTGAGTTTATTTTTTTAATGATTCTTTTTTTATCATCTGTGTCTATTACTACAAAGTTATTTTGACGCTTTAATAGATGGATATTAAACTTTAAAAATAAAAGACCAAATTTATGGAAGGTACAAAGAAGTGGTGGGTACGTTATATTTTCAATCATCGCAAGAGAGCGCTCTCTCATTTCTTTTGCGGCTTTATTTGTAAAGGTAAGTGTTAATGTATTTGATGGTGGAATTCCAAGCACCTCTATAAGGTATGCTAAACGAGAAATTATAGTGGTAGTCTTACCACTTCCTGCTCCAGCTAAAATGAGGACAGGACCTTCAGTCTTTTTAACAGCACCAACCTGCGATTCATTTAAATTTTTAAATATTTTTTCCATTCTCATCACTTTGTTGTTATTGATTATATTATAGCTTAAATTTTATAAATTATAACAAAAGTGTTGATTTATATATAATTATCAGTTATACTTTCATTATTACTTGAACTTATAGGAATTATTATGTTAAAAGATTTTGCCAAATTACAAACCTTTTTGATGGTTATAAAAGAGAAGAGCTTTTCGAAAGCTTCAGCGAAGCTAGGTATCTCTCAACCCGCTGTAACACAACAAATAAAGTTTATTGAAGATTATTTAGATACTAGAATTGTTGAAAGAAAAAAGAACGGAATCCTACTTACTAAAGAAGGTGAAGATCTTTATAGAATCGCTACAAAATTAGATAAAGCTATTGTAAGTAGTGAGAAAGAAATTTTAAAAATTATGAATAAAGAGTTTACTTTTGTTATGGGTGCTTCGACAACTATTGGAAATTATATCCTTCCAACCTACTTATCTGGAATAAAAGATAGAATCGATAATGAAGTGTTTTTAAATGTCGCTCTTTCTAATGAAATCATTGACCAGTTGGAAGATAAAAAGATTGATATTGCACTTATTGAGTCTCCAATTTTTAAAGATAATATCATTTATAGAGAATGGGTAGAAGATGAGCTTGTTGTTTTTTCTAACAGACAACTTCCTAAACAACTAAAATCAGAAGAGCTTTTTGCACTAGATTGGATTTGTAGAGAAGAAAATTCTCACACAAGAATCCTTACATCAGAAGCATTTGAGGAAGTAAATGTTCCTTGTGATGACTTTTGTGTTATGGGTGTACTATCAAGTCCTACAGCTATTAAAGAGACTATTTTAAATGCACCAAAAGATGCGCCAAGACCTATCGCATCTGTTATGTCTCGCCACGTAATTAAAGCAGAGATCGAAGCAGGTAGACTTTTTGAGTCAAGAATCAAAGGTAACAATATTAAAAGAAAGTTTTATATTGCATATCTTAAAGAAAGAAAGCACGATGCATTTGTTGATAATGTAGTAAGCTACTTACTCTCTATAAACAAAGTTGCTGTTTAATACATCTAAAGTAAAGGTTACAGAACCTTTACTTTAGTAAACTATTTTTTTAAAAACTTTGAATTTTCAGGGTTATTCAAAAATGAAGCCATTGAATTATCAACTCCATTTGTGTCTATACTTTCTTCTTTTACCTCAATTTCGATCCCTGGATTTGCAAGATTAATTAAAACAGGCGTTTCATCAATAATCACTTGTAAAATACTAAGAAGTGGAACAGAAACTACACTACCAAAATTATCTCCACCAAAACCTGCTTCAAATACAAGTAGATCTTCTTCTATTCTTGCCGTTTCAAAAGTGTAACCTGCTAAGAAAAAAAGTGTCAAAGGACGGAACTCATCATTTATATCAGATGGAAGTTCTGGATTAAAGTTTATATCATCTATTTTACAAAGAATCCCAAAATTTTGTTCTTTTTCAAAAAAATGAATAATAATATCTTGTATGTTTTTTTGCATTAAATAGGCAAAATTTTTATCGTTAATTACGCTCTCTAGCACGTTGTATCCTTAATATTTATAACTTATACTTGCAATTATATCAAAATCTATCATAGCATTGAGTAAGGCAATTT
>NZ_JBLHOE010000049.1:0-25363 GCF_047622445.1 Sulfurimonas sp. | reverse complement strand
TGGACTTAGTAAAAGTATGAAGTTAAATTTAGTCGATTATTATCTTGTGAATTATAAGAAAAAGTAGAAAAGTAAGCACCCGTTTTTTTCATTAAGTCACTTTTTAAAACTGATTTGCATATAAACTAGCCTGTGATGTTATATCGCTAGCTGTCCATATATCGTTGACTATACTAATCATGTCGGGTTTATATTGGATGACATCAATTACATTTTTTGTATTGATTCCGCCAATAGCACATACTGGGATAGTAAGTTGCGTCTTTGCATCTTTTAATACCTCAAGTGCTATGATATTTGAGTTTGGTTTTGTCGGTGAAGTAAAAAAAGAGCCAAAAGCTACATAATCAGCACCTCTCTTTTGAAAATCTTTTGCCATCTCAATATCTCCATAACAAGAAACACCGATAAGACCCTTGTAATTTTTTCTTATCTCATCAAATCTATCATGATCACTTTTCCCAATGTGAAGTCCATCGCATTCCAACTCAATTGCTAAATCGATTTTATCATTGAGTACAAATACGGCATCATGTTCTTTACATAACTTTTGTAGTTTTTTTATTTTTTCCTTGATAACATCATCTGAGTTTTTCTTATCTCTTAGTTGCACTATCGAAGCACCTCCAAGTAAAGCTTGTTCAATCTGTGCGAATAATGTCTCATCAGGTGTAAGCGTGTCATCGCTAATAACATAGAGACCTTTTAATTTTTGTTTTAATGACATGATTCCACTCCTTGTTTATGTGCTATCGGTCCTTTTCCATGACCTATGTTTGGTGCATTTACAATTGCTTTATAAATGAACTTTTTAGATATTTCTACCGATTCTTTAAGTGATTTTCCAAGTGCTAAGTTAGCTGCTATGGCACTACTAAAACTACACCCTGTACCATGTGTGTTATCTGTCTCTTCATAAGGACTAATAAAGTAATACCTTTCTTTATTAACTATAAGGCTATCTACACTTGTTTTCATATCATTCATCTCAACAATATTGTTTTTTATTACTACTGGACATGGCGAATCTAACTTACTTTCTAAAACTTCATGTTTTTGAACTTCATAGCCAAACATCTCTTTTGCTTCAAAAAGATTAGGTGTTGTCACAGTTGCATAAGGGAGAATAGACTTCATGTTTTCAATCGCATCATCGTTTAAAAGTTTGGATCCAGCTTTGGAGATAAATACAGGATCAAATACAATAGGTATCTTAAGGTCTTGGACAAACTCACGGACTACATCTATAATCTCATTTGAAAAAAGCATACCGATTTTAATGGCACTGATTTCAAAGTCATCCTTCACTGCGTCAAGCTGAGCTTTTAAAAACTCTGCAGATATAGGTGAAATATCTGTAACACCTGTTGTATTTTGCGCAGTAAGCACCGTAAGTGCACTAGTGCCAAAAACACCAAATGCTTCAAAGGTTTTTAAATCAGCTTGAATTCCAGCTCCACCACTTGAATCACTTCCTGCTATAGTTAAAACTATTTTCATCATTCTTCCTTTTGTATCTAATTAAATATATAAGGAATTTTATCTCTAAAGTAAAATGTTTCGTAGGTTTAAAATGTCATTTAAAAATGATGTGCTTTGCATCTATTTGTATATTTTTTTCGTGCAGCATGTGCGAAAATATTTAAAGAGGTTCTACTTTGCACAGCTCTTCTTTTCATAGCTTTTATATCCCGGGGAGAAAAAGATACTAACATTTCATACTCTTCACCGCTACAGCCCTCTTGTTTAGATATTTTTATACAAAATTTATATCCAATTTTACTTGCATTAGATAATTTACTTAAATCACTGAAAAGACCATCTGAGATATCCATACCAGAACGTAAATATCTTTGAGATTTTTTTATGAACGTATTTCTAAGTTTTATATCCAAAAACTTAGATTTTTTATGTAATTTTCCGCCATTTAAAAGTTTCTGTAAGTCTTTAAATGATTGTCCTATTTTTCCAGTATAAGCAATAATGTCGCCCATTTTAGCAGTATCTCTCAACAAAGGCTTTTTAACTTTAGATATTATAGTTATTGTAATATCTAACTTTGTATTACTAATTGTATCGCCGCCGATAATTTCGATGTTGAACTTTTTAGCAATATCTTTAAAACCTTTTGCAAGTTGTTGCATTTGTTCCTTGGAAATACTTTTTGGCATAGCAACACTAAGCAATGCGTACTTAGGTGTTGCATTCATAGCAACAGCATCAGAAATATTTACAAGCATAGATTTGCAGGCAATCTGATAATGATTCATCCAAGTGGTTTTAAAGTGAACATTCTCAAAAAAAGCATCCTTTGAATACACAAAACCATCTATGACTGCACCATCATCACCAATGTGTTTTTGTTCAAATAATGATATAAAATAATTTTCTAACTGCAAAAGGAACCTTCTTTATATTTTTTATAATAATATCTATAAAATATAATGTTTCGTAGGTCTAAAATGTTATTTAATTATTTAAAAGCTCAAAGGCAACTTTTTGTGCATTGATAATGGAACCTTCAAGATAGCCACCTTCTTGGAATGAAAATTCAGTAGAGCTGAAGTAGATTTTTTTACTGTAATCGCTTGTATTTATACCGTATTGTGGATGTATACTTAGTGGTTTAGAGTCCTCTATAGCGGAAGAAAATTTCTCTTGTTTCCAGTCAACAAAGTATACCTTTAGTATCTCTTTCTCTTCTATACTAAAAACTCTCACAAGCTGTTTTTTCACATCTTCTTCAAAGGTTTTAACAGATACGTTTGAATGAACAAAGCCAAATAAAGCAGCCTTCTCATGTGTACACGCATCTCGCCAATAGGACCAAGAACATAAATCCACTTAGACCACGATCTCTCCAGAATATTGATGAGGCAAGTCTTGGTGCCAAAGTAGTAACAACATAGTCACTATGAAAATTCTCTTGTTTACTTGTCACGATAAGACCTGTTGAGTTTTCTTCTATTTTAGATACTTCTTGAGATAAAAGTACTTTAGTTTGATCTAATTTTTGATGTAAAACATCTATGAACTGACTAAGAGAACCACTGACTCTAAAAGCAGGTGCAGATTGTTGAGGATTAAATAACTCTACCTTATTATGAGCTGTCAAATATTTTTATATTTTTACAAATAATTAAATATAAAGTGTTAATTTTTTCAAAAGATTTTTCATATTATCAAAATTTGCATTGTATAAACCAATACCTTCCTCTACTTCAAACTCTTCAAACATATCCGTTATAGCATCATGTTTTGGTAAAAAGCCCATATTCCATTCATCAAACTCAATCTCATTTGAAACAACTTCACCAAGAACTCGTATAGTGTGGTGACGTGGATCATCCGCAATACGTTCAAAAATTTTATCAATTTTATCAACTGGACCATTAAGCAGTTGTAGAAAAAAATGTTTATCGTAAAGTAAAACACCACCTACATTACTTTTTCTATTATTGTTCCAAGATGCGTTAAGAATCGCTATCGCACCATCGTATGTAGTATCTTCTTTTGCTTGGCTAATATAAATAAGAGTTTTATATGGCTCATTAAAACTTATCTCATTTGTTTCTATAGTATCACTTATATTTGCTTTAGGTTTATCTATGTAATACCCTTGGGCATAATCAATCCCTAGGCTGTTAACTATGTTAAATATAGAACGGTTTTTTACAAACTCTGCAATTGTTTTAATTTTTCTTTTTTTGGTAAAGCTTATAATTGCATCGACAATATCATAAGCATCTTGATGGGTTGCAATTTTTTCTATAAGAGAGCCATCAATTTTAATGATGTCAATATCTAGTTTAATAAGGTTCTCAAAATTTGCATAACCAGAACCAAAGTCATCTATAGCTATCTGACAACCAAGTTGATGCACTGTTTCAATAAAATCTAAGATAGGCTCTTCATTTACAATCCCCTCTGTTTCTAAAATCTCAAAACAGATTCTTCGTGCTATATTATGTTCATAAAGATTCTCTTTAACAAACTCAAGAAATTCAGGATCTTGCATATCTGAAAATGATATATTGATTGAAAAACTGTAATCTTCTTTACAACTTCGAAGAGCTTTGAGCGTTTTAAGAAAAACAGTTTTAGTAAGTTTTTTCATTTGGTTCGAAGATTCTGCTACGCTTAAAAAATGATTTGGTGTAAAAACATTACCATCATTATCAATTACGCGAACAAGAGCTTCATACCTTTCAACTTTTTGAGTGTTAAAAGCATATATAGGTTGAAAATAAACAACAACTCGATCTTCTTTAAAAGCAGATTTCAACTCTTTTGTCCAGTGGAGGTTATTTTCAAAAATTTTGTGAAAATCTGAATTTTCATTATGTACCCAAAAAGGTAGATGGTTTTTTCTAGCATACCTTAGACACATATCAAGCTTATTGATAATGGTTTGCGCCTTATCAGATGCAATAACCCCTGTTATAGAAATAGGAATCTCAAACTCCTCTATATGGAATGTATGATTTTCTATAAGATCAAGAAGTTGCAAAATTGTATCTGAGAATACTTTTAGATTCTTATCTTTGAGCATATTAACTACAAAAGTATCAGCTTGTATATGATATATCTCATATTTTTCTTCACATAATGACTCTATCATAACACTTAATTTTTTCAGTAGTTTGTTAGATATATCAAATCCATAAAAACTGCTTATTTGGTGAAATCCATTTATATCTATAAGTGCTGTGAAGCCTTCTTCCTCTTCTTTAAGATCTTTTAAGAGTGCATAACGGTTTTTTAAACCAGTTACTTGAGAAGTTGTTAAAACTTTTTCTTTCTCTTTTTGTTCTTTTACTAAACTTGAAATATCTTCAGAAATTCCTATATAGTTTACAATTTCATCTTTATCATCCTTTATAGTAATTATAGTTTCAAAAGCGTGGTAGATTTCACCATTTTTTTTCTTATCCCAAATTTGTCCACTCCAAACTCCATCTTTTAGGATTTGTGTCCACATATCTTCATAGAATTTTTTCTTAGACCAACCTGATCCTAATACTTTTGGATTTTTACCAATAATTTCCTCTTTTTTATAACCAGTCATAATCTCAAATGCCTTGTTAGCAGTAGTAATAATATTGTTTTTATCTGTAATTAAAATTGCACTATTTGAATGCGTAAAGACTTTTGAAGCTAGTTTGATCTCTTGTTCATTTTTTTTGCGTTGTGTAATATCATGTACTGTACCAATAGAAGATTTAACGTTACCATTTTCATCAAAAGTGTGAATACAGCGCTCTTCAACATATTTTTCTATACCATCTTTCGTAATGATTCTGTGTTCCACTTGATAAGGTTTAGCACTTTTAACAGAATTAGAATATGTTTCATTTACCATTTCTCTATCATCAGGATGTAAATAGTGTAAAAAGTTTTCATATGTTGAATCAAGTTCTTGAGGTTTTAGTCCAAAGATTCTATAAACTTGATCTGACCATGTTAGAATATTTGTTTGTAAGTGCAGGTTCCAATGCCCAACCTCTGAAATTTCTTGTGCCTGGTCTAGGAGATAGTTTTGATTTTCAAGTTTGCTTATTAGTTTTGTTTCACGAGTAATATCTTTGTCTGTTCCTCTATAACCTTTAAGGTTTCCCTCTGTATCAAGTATAGGAACTCCACTAGTGAGTAAAACAACCTCGTGTCCATCTTTACGAATATTTGTGTTCTCTAGGTTTTTGAAGGCTTCTTTATTTGTAAGATATTGTAAAAAAAGTTCTTGAACTCTTTGAGCTTCTTTTTTAGACATAAAATCAAATGGTGTTTTTCCTAAAACCTCACTATCCGTGTAACCTAAAAATACTTCAACTTTACTACTTACATACGTGTATCTACCTAGCTCATCTAATTCCCATACCCAGTCAGAGGATATCTCTGAGATCTCTTTAAAAAGGCTTTGACTTATGCTATCTTTATCTTTTAACATATTTTTCATCTTAACTTCTTATTTTATTTAGTTCAATTATAACAAAATATTTGATTAATAATTTGTCAAAAATTACTCATATACAAACTTATCTTTCTTTTATAATTGTAATAACAAGCTCTCCAACTTCAAAACCAAACTTTTTCATTTTAGAGTGATTTATGATAACCCCGTCTTCTTGTAGGTGAAGCCAATCTCTTACGTTTACCTCAATAGTGCTTTGACCGTAAGGAACAAGCATTGTGTAATCAATCATAACTGTATTTCCATTTGCCACCATAGGAGCAACTCCAACTATATCTCCTGCAGTTGCACTAAACTCTTTCGCATTGTTAGTAGGTCTTAATTTCCATACACGATCTAATTCTTCACCATCGTTATATACAAAATGCTCATCTAAAGTTCCAACACCATCTGCATCCCAACTTCCAACTAAATCCCCTTTAAAAGAGCGAATGATTTTTCCCGTTCTGTCTTTAACGATTCCATAGGCTTTCATTTTCCCATTAAAGTACTCTTGGGGAATAAACTCTGGTTTGTTATCTTTAAAATCTTCTATACTTACAGAGGAACATCCAACAAATATCCCACATGTCAGAACTGCTAATAATGCTTTTATTTTCATACTACTAGTCCTCTGTTTAAGTCCATGTTTTGATCACGGCTAAATACCATTTGCACTAAACCAATATTGCGCGTAATAAACGCAGCTTCACAGTAGTTAAGATACATTTTCCACATACGAATAAAGTAATCATCAAAGCCTAGTTCTTTAACTTCAGAGAGTTTAGCGGTAAAGTTCTCATCCCAAACTCTCAATGTTTTTGCATAATCTTCTGCAAACTCTTCCATGTGTATAAGATTAAGTCGTGTATGTCCTGTTGTAGTACTAAGAACTTTACTCACACTTGGAAGATGTCCACCTGGGAAAATATACTTCTGAATAAAGTCTGTACTTTTCGAGTATGCATCATATCTTTGATCAGGTATGGTAATCACTTGCATCGCTAAAACACCACTTGGCTTTAAAAGAGACTCACATTTTTTAAAAAATACATCAAAATACTCAGCACCTACAGCTTCAAACATCTCAACAGAGATAATCGCATCATAGGTCCCTTCTACATCTCTGTAATCTTTGAGTAAGATATCAATTTTATCCTCAACATTTTCGAGTTTAAATCTCTCATGACAAAAGTTTTTTTGCTCATTACTTAAGGTTACTGTCGTAACATCACAGCCAAGATCTTTGGCAAGATGCACAGCTACCGCACCCCATCCAGAACCTATTTCTAAAACTTTTGCACCAGGCTTGATACGTAGTTTATTTGCCAAGTATTGTATCTTTCTTTTTTGGGCCTCATAAAGATCTTCTTCATGTGATTCAAATATAGCACTTGAGTACATCATAGTATCATCAAGCATAAGTTTAAAAAAGTCGTTTGAGAGATCATAATGCTCAGAGATATTTTTCTTCGAACGTGTCTTAGAGTTTTTACGCATAAGGTGTTTGACCCTATTCATATTTGGTAAAAGGTTACTAAATCTGTTTTGCTTATAATCTTCACTTTTTACCCCTAAATGCTTTGAATTTAACAAAGAAAGCTTAATAAGCTCGGTTAAATCCTCCGTATCAAAATCTCCATCCATGTAACTCTCAGCAAAACCAATATCTCCATAAAAAGCTAAGCGTCTAAAAAAATCTGCAGAGTTTATTTTTACTCTAACGCGTGGAATGTCATTGTTCCCATAAACTACATAAGAACCATCAGGGTACTCAATTTCAAGAGTTCCAATCTCAATCTTTTGTAAATATTTATCACCTATTGTATTCCAAAAACCTTTCATCTTAGTATCTCCTTTGTTCATCTACGGCCGTAACCGAATTAAACTTTAAACCCAAACGATAAAGTTTGAGTGATTGCCAAAGAGTTCGAGTAACAACTCTAAACGTTAAAAATAAGTGTTTTACAAAAAGTGTTACAACACTCTTTGTACTAAATTCTTGAGAACTTGCTCTAAATGTAGTCATCATTGTTTTCACATCATCTTCATAGAGATAAACACCTAATGCCATCTTTTCTTGTGAGTACTCAAAAGAAAATTTATATAAACCATCACGTTTTAAAAATGGTGAAACATACATATCTTTTTGTGCCTCTCCCTCGTACTGAGAGCGTGATTTTTTCTCTAACTTTACAGGATAAACTATACGTCCACCATTGTAATTGTGAACTTCTACTAGTAGTTGAGTAGGCACATCAGCATCAAAAAGCACTAAAACACTTATAGGATTAAAAACATAGTTTGCAATGCGAGGAAGTGTTATAAAGCGCATTTTCTTTGTAGCTACTAGATTAAACTTCTCAAGAAGTTCTTCTATGTTTTGCAAAAAGCTATCCCCTTTGCCAAAATGATCTTTTGCAAAAAATGAGAAAAGGTTCCAAGAGTTGTAAGAAAAGAGTTTATTTTTGAGTGTTTCAAGATTATTTACATCAATATCAAGCATGAAAAAACCATAGGTAAATTTATGATCTGCATCTTTAAAGCGTTTGTGGAATACTTCACCGTTGTAAAATCTATGACTCATAGCGCACACTCAAACTTTTTTGCAATCTCATTTGCACTCCAAAGACCATCTTCATGGAATCCATTACGCCAATAAGCTCCTGCAAAGTAGGTGTTATTAACACCACTTATATCCTCTCTGAGAGCTTGTGCTTTAATTGCTAATATATCAAACTGTGGATGTTCATAACTGATTCTTTCTATCACTTTCTCAATCTGATCTATCTCATTTAAAGATACAAAGTATTCTTTATCACTTTTAAGGTTTTGTAGTCTATTGACCCAGTAAGAGAGTGTTACTGAATCTGTATCTTCATTGTTTTTATAGTTCCATGCTGCATATATATTTTTATCTGGATAAAGTGCCTTCATATCATTATGTAAAAGTGCATCATTTTGTTTATAAGCAAAACAAGAAAGTATCTCTTTTTCTGTATCACTTATATCTTCTAACATCTCAATTGCCTGAGGTGCATGCATAGCAAATACAACTTTATCATACTGCTGTTTTGTACCATGTTTTGCTATTAAGACTACCCCATATTTTTCTCTTTTAACACGTACAATATTGCTATTTAAGTAAATTTTTCCAGATATATGTTCTTTAATTTTGTTAACATAATTCACCGAGCCATTACTTACTGTAAGCCATTGGTGTTGTGTTGTAATACCTAAAAGCCCATGATTTTTAAAGAACTCCAAAAAGGTACGTGTTGGAAATTCATTCATCTGATCACTTGGAGTAGACCAAATAGCTGCACCCATAGGAAGTAAATAACGTTCTTTAAATGCTTTACCATAGGGACTTAAATATTCAGCCAAAGGCTTATCTAAATCTTGAGTATCATTATCTACATCATAGTTTGCTTTTTTATTAAACTTGAAAATATCATAAATCATTTTATAGTGCGTGAATGAAAAAAGGTTTCTTTTTTGAAAAAATATTCCCCCAAGTGTCTGCGCATTATAAGCTACATTACTTGCTTTATCCCAAAATCCAAAACTCATATCGCTCTTTTCTATTTTCACATCAAGCTCTTCAAAAAGCTTTG
Source organism: Sulfurimonas sp. (assembly GCF_047622445.1). GTDB lineage: Bacteria > Campylobacterota > Campylobacteria > Campylobacterales > Sulfurimonadaceae > Sulfurimonas. The sequence continues at coordinate 15,796 of NZ_JBLHOE010000049.1, read as the reverse complement.
TTAAAAGTGGATATGTTGGATGATTAAAAACTAAAAATCCTGTATCTACTCCAAATTTATTACCATCTTCATTAATCTGTGTTGTACGTGCATGACCACCTAAGCGAGATTCTTTTTCATACAAATCTACTTCATGCTTTTTACTTAAAAGGTAGGCACTCCCTAGTCCACTAATTCCAGCTCCTAATACTGCTATTTTCATTTGTATCTCCCTTCCTTGTCTTGTAGTGTATAAATAAGTGTTTTTAAATCTATCTTTGATGCTAAAATTTTTTCTATTTTCTTAAGTGTTGCCTCTTGCAGAAAAGGCTCTCTAGACATTATCCAAACATCTTCAAACTTCTCATCTGCAACAAGAGCACTTGTATAATCATCTTCAAGATAATAAACTCCGTATTCTTTGGTAAAAATCCAAAAGTATGTCATATCAATTTTAGACATAGTATTTCCATCAGTTGGCTCTGCACTTCCTGAAAATTCTATAAGTTCACCACCAATTTTTGTGTCAAAACATCGATTGTAAACCTTGTACTCATTTTCACATTCTAAAACATACTCCACACTTGAAGCTACGCATTTATCTTGAAAAGAGTTATAGGTTCGAGCTATCTCATACCAAAGCCCACTGAATTTTTGAGGACTGACATACTTCACCGTTTCAAGTGATGAAGCTTTAACATTAAAAAGTATGAGAAGTAAGAGTAATAAATATTTCATAAGGTATTTTATGAAAAAGAGAGCTTTGTTGGTACCTTGTATTTGTCAGTTCATAACTTTTCTTGATATTTTCGTAAAACAAAAATTGCTGATAATTTTAAGATAACAGGCAAAAGTCCATAAAGAAGGCTCAAGACTAAAAGAGATGTTGGATTGGGAGTTTGAGGTGAAAAATCAAAAAGCCCTAGTATACTAAAACTCACACCTACACCAAACGCTAAAGAAAGTTTTGTAAGCATAGCAAAAAAACTAAAAAGAATTCCCGATATTTCACCATATTTTTGTGTAGCTTTTTGTGCAATATCAGCTTGGATGGAAGCTGGAAGTGCAATATCCGCACCTAAACTCATACCCGAAAAAATCGTAATAATCGCAAAGTAAACAATGTCTCCTTCACCTAAAAATAGTACAAAAGAGAAGAAGAAACTTGCACTTCCCATCGAAACCAACCATGCAGTTTTTTTGGATATTTTGTTAGAAAGGTATACCCAAAGTGGAAGTGTAAGAACACCAGATCCAAAGTAAAGTAAAAGGAGTAATCCACTAAGCTCTTCAGATTTTATGACTAAAGAGACATAAAATAAAAAAAGAGTTGCGGGAAGTGCATTGGCAAAGTTGTTAAGAAAAAAAGCTATAAAAACTCTTTTTGAGTTTAAAATTTCAAGTTTAAAATAACCAAAGACCTCTGCAAATGTAGTTTTTTTTGGCTCTCTTTTTGGCTCTTTTAAAGTGAAAAAAAAGATTAACAGTGCCATAGGTAGTATGAAAGAAAGAGCATCCCACAAAACAAGGAGTGATGCACCGGCTTGCTCGGCTACACCAAAATAGTATGGCAAAGAGAGTGCAAGAAGTACACCAAATATATTAAATATCTCTCTACTAGAAGAGAAGTGAGTGTTCTCATCATAGGAACTACTAATGTCTGAAGCAAATGCAAAGTACGGAATACTTACTAAACTCCATGCACTGTAAACACCAAGTGATAAAAATAGAAGATAGAAAATCCCACTCTCCTCTTGAGGATGTGTTAAGGCGTAAAATGTTCCATAAAGTAATATACTTCCTAGAAACATCATCACTTTTCTACTCATATACGCATCACTCACATAGCCAATGAATGGATCTATGAGCATATCAAAGATTCTTGCAAAAAAGAGTACTACTCCAACTATAAAAACACCAAGACCAAGATCTTGAGCGTAAAAAGTAGGTAAATACACATATAAAGGTAAACCTAAAAGTGCAATTGCTACAGCTGGAACTCCATAAGTAACTATCTCTTTTTTTGAGTTAGGCATGAATCTTTCTTTTTATATAGCGTATGATAGAACCAAGAAGTGGAATCTTCTCATACACATTTACCCCTGCATCCCAAAAGTCTACATGTTCAAGTACTTTTCCATCATCAGAAAAAACTACTCTTGAAACTCCAACAAAAGATTCTACTTGGGATTTTTCATCCATCTGGTAAAGAAAAGTCCACTTTATGTAGGCTGTATTATCTTGTGAAATAGACTCATCTATCTCAAATTTTGGATTGTAAAGCTTTGCATACATATCTTCAAAAATATGATATATTTTCTCAATGCCAATTACCTTTTGAAAAGGGTCTTCAAAATAAGAGTTTGTATCAAAAAACTTCTCATATTCTTCTAATGGTGTCTTTGCATTAAGTTTTTTATAAAACTCTGCGTATTCTTGTACTCTGCTCATTATAAAGCCTTTGAGGTAAAGTAAAAAGCTATCCGATAGGGAATAACTCTTAAAAAATGTAAGAAACTACTTAACATGAATGGAAACTTTATCTCAAAGTTCTTATCATGAGTAAGCTTTTCAAAAATAATTTTGGCTGCTTCTTGAGGTTCCAGTAATTGGGGCATCTCAAAATCATTTTTAGCTGTAAGTCTTGTTTTTACAAAACCATGATTTATGACTTGAACTTGTATGTTCTTTGGTGCTAGTTCTGGTTGAATAGACTCACAAAAATTTAGAAGTGCCGCCTTTGGAGCGCTATATCCTCCTCCATAAGGAAGACCAAAGTAACTCGATACACTTGCATTAAATGCAAAACGACCTTTAGAATTTTCTAAAAAAAATGGTATCAATGCATTTGTTACCCGCAGAGCACCTAGGTAGTTTATCTGTGTCATCTGCTCAAAATGCTCTATCTTCCATTCCTCAACTTTCATACTTTCATAGACACCTGCATTGTAAATACAAAGGTTAATCTCCCCATAAATATCCCATGCTTTTTTTGTAGCAGCTTCAACACTATGTGTGTCACTTACATCCATATCTAGAGGTTCTAAATATGAAGGATACCTGAGGGAAAGCTTTTGTAATTCCGGTGAAGATGACGCATTTCTAGAGCTTACAACAACACTGTATCCATCTTCAAGATAGAATTTACACAGCTCAAAGCCTATACCTGTACTTCCACCAATTATCCAAACTATTTTTTGCATCTGTATCTCCTTAGAGGTCTAGTAATTCCATCGCTTGAACCATATCTTTGTCTCCACGACCGGAGAGACTAACGATAATGATTTTACCAGCAATCTCTTGTTTTGGAATCTTTTTAAGATATGCAATCGCATGGGCACTCTCAAAGGCAGGAACAATTCCCTCTGCTTGAGAGAGCCATACAAAAGCATCCATCGCTTCTTGATCTGTAATGGAGTCATACTTTACCTTTCCTTGTTCCATCAAGTAAGAATGCTCAGGTCCAATTCCAGGATAATCAAGGCCTGCACTTATAGAGTGTGCTTCATTTATTTGTCCATCATCAGTTTGTAAAAGATAACTTAGTTGCCCATGAAGTATTCCTGGTTTTCCAAGGGCTAAACTTGCACCATGTTTACCGCTGTCTAGTCCGAGACCACCAGCTTCTATACCGATGCACTGAGTATGTTCTTCATTGATGAAGTGTGAAAACATCCCAAGAGCATTACTCCCACCACCGATACAAGCAACTACATAATCAGGTAGTTCTGATGTCATTTCTAAAATTTGTTTTTTTGCTTCATCGCTTATAACACTCTGAAAGTCTCGTACCATTAAAGGATATGGATGTGGACCTGCCACAGTACCTATAATGTAAAAAGTATCTCTCGCATGTGTAACCCAATGGCGAATGGCATCATTCATAGCATCTTTAAGTGTTTTACTTCCCGATGTAACTGAGTGTACCTTCGCACCTAAAAGTTTCATCCGAAATACATTAAGCTCTTGTCTCTCAACATCTTTTTCACCCATAAATACTTCACATTCAAGTCCCATAAGTGCTGCGATAGTTGCAGTTGCAACACCATGTTGCCCTGCTCCTGTCTCTGCTATGACTTTTGTTTTTCCCATACGTTTTGCCAGTAAACCTTGAACAATAGTATTGTTTACCTTATGTGCTCCAGTATGATTGAGGTCTTCACGCTTGAGATAAATCTCAGCGCCAAGTTCTTTTGAGAGAGTGTCTGCTCTGTATAGTGGTGAAGGGCGGCCTACATACTCACGAAAGTATTCATTTACTTCTGCCCAGAACTCTTTATCGAAGCGTACTTTTTTGTATTCCTCGTCAAGTTCTATAAGTGAAGGCATAAGTGTTTCTGGAACATACCTCCCACCAAATATACCAAAATGCCCTAGCTCATCAGGGTCGAAATTAAATGCCGTTGGAATATAATCATTCATCTTTAATCCTTTACACTCAACAATGCTGTTGGTCTTACTTTAGTATGACATGATGAATCAAGATTTTTTGTCGCACGAAACATATAAATATCCTTTTAAATTAATAATTCATTTTACATTTAAAAATGAATTATTCATAGATGGAAAATGTCGTTTCATATGATATGAAGTATTTTGAGTTACTAAATTCTTAAAAAATATGAACTAGCAAAAAGAAACTACAAATACATATGTATTTGAGCTAAACTACGTTTAAAATAAATACCAAAGGGCTAATGATGAAATATGAAAATTTAGAAAATATTTTTGTTATAGGCGATGTACATGGGTGTTATCATACACTTATGAATCTTCTTCAACAACTTCCAGAAAATGCTGAGCTTATTTTTGTTGGAGATTTATGTGATAAAGGTAACTTCTCAAAAGATGTTATAGAGTTTGTCATAAACAATAACTACCCCTGCGTGAAGGGCAATCACGAGCATCTCTTTGAAAAGTATATTTTAGATGCAGTGCAAAATAATATTTCTAGTCCTTGGAGTAGTGATAAACGCTTTGGTGGATTAGAGTGTATAAAAAGTTATGCGAATGATATAGAACTTATAAAAAAGCATCTTGCATGGATAAAAAATCTTCCTCTATATTTAGAGATAGAAAAGTACTTTATAACACATGGATTTGCCTTAGAGTATTACGAACACAAAGATAATCAAGAGCACTACAATGACTTCTTACTTAACAGATATTACGAAGGCGATGTTGTACAGAAGAGTGAGATTATAAACATCTTTGGTCACTGTACTTTTGATGATGTAATCGATGGTGGAAACTTTTTTTGTATAGATACAAGTTGCGCATACGGTAAAAAACTAACAGCCATACAATTAGCAACGCATACTCTTTATCAGGAGCGAATGGATAGTAGAGACTCAAACTACAAAGTAGATGCAATAACACTAGGTGAATACGACGTTTACAAAGAAAGCTTTGAGTCTATCGCCTCTCTTCTTATAGATAAAAGCTCACAATATGCTACATATGACATCATAGCCAATGAAGTTTTAGAAGCCATAGTAGATAAGTATGGTGAAGTTGGAAAAGATGAACTCCTACGTATGCAAGAAAGATCACAGATTTTTCCAAAACAGATAAAAAAAGTTTTGGGTAATGCGTATGTTAAAGATTTTAAATTTTAACGAAGTAACTTTATTTTTTCCACTCTTTTTACTCATATAAAGTGCTTTATCTACACGAGTAAAAAGCGTTTCTATAGTATCTCCTTGAGATATTTCTGATACTCCTAAACTCATAGTTATATTATGCTTGTAAATGATGAGTTCTTGCTTAATGGTTTCTCTTATCTTTTCTGCTAGAGTTGTAGTGAATGCCATAGTATTATCCACAACTACAATAAACTCTTCACCACCCCAACGAGCAATCAAGTCATCTTTTCTTAAACTCTTGTGTAGTAGTCTTGCTAAATCTTTTAAAACTTTATCTCCGTTATCATGACCAAAAGTGTTATTCACGTATTTAAAATTATCTATATCCATAAGTATGATACTAAAGCTTTGCTCATTTTTTAAAAAGTCACTATATTTTCTTTCTATAATCTCATCAAATTTCTGACGATTATAAAGACCTGTTAAAGAATCATGATAAGCTTTACTTTTATACTCATCACTTTTATTTATCAAAGATGTAATGTCTTGTCCAACACTAACATAAAAATCAATATCTCCATCTTTATTTTGATTCACAACAGATGCCAAATAATGCGCTTGTTTATGATCCCATACAGATTGGGTAACCTCTTTTTGAAATGATATATAAGCTATAGTCTCATTTTGAGTATTTTTTAAAGCTGAGATAGACCACTTTACAATATAGCTTGAGCCATTCTTACGATAATTTGTATTTTGCCCTAAGAAGTATTTATCATCTTGTAAATTTTGCTTTAATTCATCAATAACCCTACGATTTGTTAAAGGCCCTTGTAAAATACGAGGAGATTTTCCGACTAAGTCATCTTCTTCATAACCAGTCTTTTGTTTAAATACTTTATTTACATATAAAAAATATTCTTCTGGAGATGTAGATGTGATGACAACAGAATCTATACTATTTTCAAAAGTATCCAAAAATGTTTTAAACATTGGCTCATCAAAAAAATCTCTATGTGCTACTATCATTCAATTTCCATATAAGAATTGCAAATATTCTATTCTATTCTATTCTATTAGCTTGAAATATATCGCATAAACAAAATATACTTTATAACAAAAAATCCTCTAAATTATTTTTTCCATAACTTATAGCATGATCACTGTCTTTAATTTGTTTAGCAATCATTGCCATAATTGTTTTTACACCATTTGTCTTCTCTGGATCAGTTAATGGTAAAAGACGTACAGTGAGAGAGGAATTTTTTTGCGAGAGTTGAATAAAAAAACTTTGATTTTTACCGTTTTCTATAGCAAGCGATTCTATAAGTGCAGTTTGCTCACTTGCGTTAATGTATTTGTCCATAACTTTAAGCATACCGCCCTCTATTTTGTGAGCAACTGGTTCTACTTTATCAAAAGCTTGTTTTGTGTTGTTAATGTTTTCTAATACGATGTGCGGCATATATAACTCCTATAATATTTATTATTATGATTATAGGGAGTATTTTTAGATTTTAGTAGTAGATATATGTCAACTCAAAGAACTTATGTGTGAATGCTTTAGCTATTTATATAAAATTCTAACAAAACCAAAAACAAAAAGTCCAAGTGATACTTCCTTAAGCTCTTTGTCCAAAAGCAGTGTGAAAAAACTTCCAAGTATCAAAGTAAAAGAGATAGCGTAAGACTTTACTTTACTTGAGAACTCTTTTTGTATCCACTCAAGCTGATCATTTGAGATCTCTATTTGAAGTTCATCATTACTAATCTTTTTTATGGAAGACTTGAGATCTTGGAGTATAAATGGAAACTCTTTTATCTCATCAAGTACCACTTCCCCAAGGTTTTCTTTTTCCCCTAAAGCTTTAGGGATGTTGTCTTGAAGGATTGGTAATATATCTTTTATACCATTAAAATTCTCTATATACGTTGTGCCTAAACCTTCGATAATAGCACTTACACGTAAAATATAAATAGCATCACTTGGAAGTTTAAATGGTAAGTTTCTCGTAGATTCTAGAACATCAAAAGCAAGTTCTTGCATAGACTCACTGTTTAGATTTTCATTTGAAAATATATCAAACATTTTAGAAGTGAACTCTGCTAATTCTGTACTTGGAGCTTCATAGGCTACCGTTCCAAGCTTTTTGTTTGCAGCGATATAACGCTCGTAATCTTGCTCGTTTGCAGCTTTAATTAAACTAATGATAGCTATACGTGTATCACTAGGTACACTCTTTACCATCCCAAAATCAAGGAGTATGAGTTCGCCTTCTGGTGAAACTAAAAGATTACCAGGGTGTGGATCTGCATGAAAGTAGCCATTAATAAGCATCTGCGTAGTATAAAATTCTACAAGTTTTGCAATAACGTTTTTAAAGTCGATGTTATATTTTAGTAAATTTTCTTTATCATCAAAACGAAACCCCTCTTCAAAACTCATCACAAGTGCACTATCACTACAAAACTCTGCGTAAGGCTTTGGAAATCTAACCCCAGCATCTTTATAAACGACAGAAAATTTTACAAGGTTTTGAAGTTCGTGAGTAAAGCTTACTTCTTGGAGTATCATTTTTGAGAATTCACTTACTACTGCTTCGATAGAGTTTTTAGTATAGTGTGAAAAGAGCGGTCTAAAGATAGTGTTAAAACTGTTAATTATTTTTATATCTGTCATGACTTGATTGGCAATGTTCTCACGTCGAAGTTTTACCGCTACTTTTTTACCACTATGCGTATAAGCAACATGTACTTGACCAATAGAAGCAGAAGCTATTGGAGTTGGGGAAAAGCTTTTAAATGTGTCTTTATCAAAAGAGCTTTTATAAACTTTTTGAAAGTCTTTTTCACTCATAGCTGGAAGTGTGTCATGAAGCTCTTTAAGCTCATCAAGATATTCTTTATCAAAAAAATCTGAGCGCGTAGCAAGAACTTGGGCGAGTTTAATGAAACTAGCACCAAGATAGATGATAGTCTCTTTGAGTTTATTTGGTGCTAATGGTTTTAAGCCTAAAAAGCTTTTTTTATTTCGTATGACAAGATAAATTGTTAGTAAAAATGTAAATACTCGAAATACTCTTAGCAGCTTATTTATTTGAGATCCTCTTTGAGTTTTTCTAGGTCTACTTTTGTTGCAACTCCTAACTCATCTAAAACCTCTTTGAGAGTTGATTTTAATTGATTTTTAAACTTCTCTTCTTCAGCTTTTCCTTTCTCTTCTATGGAATCTAAAAAGCTTTTTGCATCAGTAGTTTTAAGTTTACCTTCTTCTTCTAGCTTTTTGATTTCTGATTCAACTTTTTCTTTTAAAACTACTGCTGCACCTATCCCTGTGTATAGTAAATCTTTAAGCATCTTTTATCCTTTATAATAATTTTTTAATATCTTCTTCTATTTCTAATGGTGTAGTAGATGGAGAGTAGCGTTTAACAACCTTACCCTTTCGATCAACTAAAAACTTTGTAAAGTTCCACTTGATTGTATCTGTTAAGAACCCATCACTATTCTTTTTTAAAAATATATAAAGAGGATGTGTGTTCTCCCCATTTACATCTACTTTAGAAAACATATCAAACTCAACTCCAAAACTACTCATACAAAAATTCTTGATCTCTTCTTCTGTTCCAGGTTCTTGAGAAAGAAACTGATTACATGGTAGACCTAAAATACTCAAGCCTTTGGCATTGTACTGTTCATGAAGCTTTTGTAATCCAGTGTATTGACTTGTATAACCACATTTACTAGCAACATTGACAATCAACATAACTTTATCTTTATATTTCTCAAGCTTTGTACCTTTGGCATCTATATCTTTAACTACTATCTCATAAATACTCATATTTTCCCCTCCAAAAAGTTGTGTTAGTAAAAGTAATACTACAAATAATTTTTTCATTTTTCTATTCCTATCATTTCTTTCGTCACTTTATGTCTATAGCTAAACATTTTTTCTAATTCATACTTTACTACAAAATCAAACAATCTACCTAAAAAACCTAATGGTGCTTTATACTCAACCTTGTCCTTTAACTCGCAAAATCCACTTCCAAGATCAGTAAATATATGGGAATGTTTCCAAAAAGAAAAAGGTGATTGCAAGGCTATATCTACCAGTAGATTTGGTGAAGTAAGTTCTTGTATTTCTATTTCCCACACCATTGGTATAAAGTTCTTTACCGTATGAATTTTAAAAATATCGCCTTTACTTGGAGTAAACATTTCAGTCAGTAGTTTTACTTTTGTATCATTAGGTGTAATTGCCTGAAGATTGTGCAGATCAAGATGAAAAGTAAAAAGTTCATCTATTTTACACTCTATAAGTGAAATTTTCTCATATGTTTTCATCTTTATCCTTCCTTTTCTAAGTCAAATTTAATGTTTCGGTGCAACCCAAATGTTTGCATATTCTTCATCATTTAACTTAACCAGTTCTAACTCTTCTAAGAAGCTATATAGTTCTTTCCATCTAGCCCCATCTGCTTTAATATCCATCTCTAGCCTTGGGATTGTATCTAGAATAATTTTATCCATTAACTCTGAGTGTTCCTCTTTTGTGTAATCATAAAAAATACTCTGTGCTTCTAAAATGTTTTCTTGTAGGTATTGTGCCATTTGATTTGTTACATCTATAAATGTACAAATCGCTTCACCTTTTGTATCAAGAGTTTCTTGTGTACTCATAAACTCTAAAGCTGAGAAGTTAGGATATGGTGATTCAAACTGATCTATAAAGAGATTCTCAAAGCCTTCCATTTCTGCCTCAATCCCCTCAAAATTATAAAAACACAACCATGCCCCATCAAAACTCTCATCTTTTTTCATATTGTTGATATGCCAAAAATCTGTTTCAACAAACTCTACATTATCTCTGTCAATAACAAAACCATTCTTTTGAGCATAACGCTTAATAATTTCAAAGCCAATTTTATTTGTTATAGGGTTTGAAGCAGGAGTTGTAATTTTAATTTTACCATTTGCTTTTAACTTATCAACTCTATCTGCTCTTATCATAACACCACCACGAGTCTCAAAAAAACACCCAAGAGATTTTAAACCATCAAAATAATGTTCAAAGAGGTGAAGTGGCTCATTACAATGAATATCAATATTTCCAGATTTTAAATCTTCAAATCCATCATAATGTTCTTCGGGCTGAATAATTTCAACCTCTAGTCCTGCTTCTTTATATTTGCCAGTTACTACCCCAGCTAACATGGGTAAGTGATCAGGGTTTACAAACCATTCTAGTGCAATTTTTATATTCATATTGTTTTCCTTTTTATTAAATGTATAAAGTGTTAAAGACTTGGTGTTTGTAGTTTTGTATACTTGTCTCATAGTTTTGCATTAATTCATCAAGGTTTTTTCCTGAGATAATTGGAATATTATTTTCATAAAGAACCTGGGTATTTTTAATGAAATTCCCTTTTTTCATAAAAAATATAGGTTTATTTCCATTATGCAAACTTTCTAAACATGTTTGTACATCATCACTCAGAAGGTATTCGATTCGCTTTATAATATTTATGTAATCCTCTGCATCTATTACTTTGGAAAAAGACTTTTCCAATGCAGGCTGCACATCTAAAAAATAGTAGTTTTCATTTACAAGCGGAACATCATAATGCTCTGACTTGTTGCAAAAATTTAAAAACCATCTTGCATCAGCATAATCACTAAAGAACACTGCTTTTTCAATAATGTAATGGGTAGTACAATAATGTATTGCTTGAATATTGTTATCTAAAGAGTACATTTTATTTTCCTTTTATTGGTGTCCAAAGTAGTTTGTCTGAGCTATATCCAAACTCTGGAAGTTTATTTAAAATTGTTTCTTGGAGTTTTTTATCCATAGTTGGTGTACGTGAAAGTATCCAAAGATATTCACGCGATGGTTCACCAATAAGTGCATACTCATAATTTTTTCCAAGCATTAAAATCCAGTAATCTCCATAAAATGGACGAAAAAAACTAACTTTGAGTTTAGAGCTTGTCTCATCTGTTGCATAAGCTACACCTTTTGCTTGAGCAAGTCTATCTCCTTTCATACATTGATTGAGAACATCGATTTCACCATTTTCTCTAAGAGAATATGTTGCATTTACATCAGAACATCCTTTTTGAAAAAAATGCTCATATCGTGCAATCTCATACCATGTACCAAGATAAGAGTTTATATCCACTTTCTCAACAGTTTTAAGTGTTGGATGATTAGTAGAACAACCTAAGAAAAATAGTGCTAAAAATGAAAAAATATAAATACGCATAAAGACTCCTTCTAAGTAAGCTATTTTATAATAGCTAGAAGTATTTTAGTAGTCTTTATTTGTCGATTGAAAGTTTTTAAGGTTTAAAAGAGATAGGTTATTTTGAAGTTCATACCAAGAGATGCTTTAATGGAATAAGAATTTAATTTATTACCATCTTTTGAGTAGATGCTGAAATTGCGTTTTACACTATAAAGAAGGTCTGACTCTATAGTAAGATTTTTACTTATATCATATGAGATACCAAAATTACTCATATAATCTTTTACCTCTATAAAACCCGCACTTTCTATAACACTTGTGTCACTTAAGCGTATAAGAGATTGTGAAAATATCATTCCAAAACGTAAAAGTGTATCTTCATCAACATGGTAACCAACATACGTTCTAGGAAAACCTAAAATAAATTTAATACCATCATTCTGTCGTGCTCTATAGCTATAGCTAATAACGGGTAATACTAAACTAGAGGTGGGATGATAGTTTGCAAAAGCTCCAAATTGCATAGTGTGTTGCTCATCAATTTTGTAAGATGCAAAACTAAATAATCCAGCTCCATAGGAGTCTTTTGTTTCTTTTTCAAAAGTTGATTTCAATGAAACAGAAGTTAAAAGAAACCACTTTTCATTTATAAAATAAGGAAGATTAGCATTGACTTTAAAGCTGTGCATCTTCTTTATCGGACTTTGAAGTCCATTTCCAAATGGTATTTGTGTAAGATTATTCCAATTATATAACCAATTTGTATAACTAAAACCTACTAACTTGTTGTTTATACGTAGGCGATTTTTTGTTACTGCTACACTTCCATTATAGCCTTTGATAGATGCATCACTAAGATAAGAAGACTCTAACGACACTTTTGGTTGAATCATTTTTTCTAAACCAGCTTTTTTAAGTGGCTTTTGTGCATATACCTCAAGTGAAAACACTAAAACTACAAATAATAATAATAATCTCATATTTTATCCTTTAGCTCTTAAAGAGTTCTATTGCCTTCTTTGCAGCTACTTTATGGTGAAGTATAGGCTTAGGATAGCCTAGAATGTCATGTAAAAAGAGGTATCCTTCATCATGTATATGCTTCGCATCAAGCTCTTTAAGTTCTGGAATAAATTTCTTTATGTAAAGAGCATCTTTATCAAACTTTTTACTTTGCAGATAAGGATTAAAAACTCTAAAGTATGGTTGTGGATCAACTCCAGTTCCAGCACTCCATTGCCATGATAAAACATTACTTGCTTTGTCGTAGTCAAGAAGATGCTTGGCAAAAAACACTTCACCGTCTTGCCAAGGAAGAAGTAAGTCTTTGGTGAAGAATGAAGCTACAATCATTCGTACACGATTGTGCATGTTTCCAGTTTCTAAAAGCTCTCGTACACCAGCATCAACAATAGGAACACCTGTTTTAGCTTCACAAAAAAGAGCAAGGTTTTCTTTATTTACTTCACCGTTAAATGCATACTTATAATTTTGTTTTTCAATATATGGAAAATGAAAGAGTAAATATGCATAATAATCCCTAAAAATAAGCTGTCTAATAAATGGCTCTATGTCAAGACTTTTATTCTCAAATAAAAATCGTAATAACTGGCGTACTCCTATCACTCCGAATCGTAATTCTACACTTAGGTTTGAACTCATATCAAGAGTGAAGTAATCTCGTTTTTCTTTATACTCATTAAGTTTTTGCTTTAATAACTCTAATTTTAGTTCAAGACTTTGTCTTTGAGTTTCTTTATTTCTAAAGCCTATACTCTGTATGTTTAAAGAAAGTTCTTCTCTATTTCTTTTCGCATCTATACTTGTAATACCTGAGTAATCATACTCAAGTAAAGTTTGCTCAGTTATGCATATAAGGTCCAAATTTTTCTTTTCTAAAATAACTCTTGCTTTTTTATAAAAGGGAGTAAAAACTAGGTAAGGAGTAGCATCGGCTTTAAGCACTTCATCATGTCTAAAAATATACGTATCTTGAAGATATCTAAAATGAAGTTTGTGTGAGACTTCAAGGTCTCTTTGCCTAGCGTATGCATCATAATCCCCACTTGCTACAACTTCATCAAAACCTTCTTCTAAAAGGGAATCAAACACATCAATAGGATTAGCATAATAAATTTTCAAATCTAAAGCGTGTAAACGAAGTTCAAACTTGAGCTTTTGCACACAATCAAATATATAACTTACTCTAGCATCTTCTTTGTCAAGCGAGGTAAGTATGTTTGTATCAAATATAAATATTGGTAAAACTTCACCACTCTGAGATAGGAGAGGATTATCTTCAACTCTTAAATCCCTTCTAAACCAGAGTATTCGTTTCACTTTACACTCTTAACATCCGAACGTAAGGCAAGTTCTTTTGGATACGGATTTAAAAATACTTGCCCTAAAAGATACTCTATTTCATATTTTGTAGCATAAAGTTTTAAAGTACTTAGAGGGACAATAACAGGAATAATTTTATCTGCGTAATCATCTATCTGCTCATGTAACATTTCTTTCTCTGTAGTATTGAGAAAGTTTTTTAAAAATCCAGCCATATGTTCTAGTACATTTCTGGTTTTACCTACACTGCTCTTTTGTGCAATAGCCTTTTTAAATAGTTCTTCATACTCAGCTAAAATTATTTCAAAAGATTTTTCATCATGGTTACCCACAATTTTGCCTAAAGCTCTATAAATAGCTTCATCTTTAGATTGGAGGAGAAACTTGTACGATTGGTGAAAAGCAACAAGACTCTTCATCTGGGCGTCTTCTTTAAAGTTTTCAAAATTATCGTAAGCGAAAAGTTGCATAACAAAATTTTCTCTTAACCATGGGTCACATAATCGACCTTCCTCTTCCATAGGGAGGTAACCAAATTCTTTTTTACATATTGACGCAAAAACTCCATCATCTTTGCCCTCAGCAAAACCATTTGGAAGATACACTTTGGAACTCATCATTCCACATGTTGGAGATTTCGATTTGAAGATAATACCTCGAAGCTTTTCTTTTTTGATTCTCTCTAACTCTTTATTTGCATACGAAGCTAAGTCCTGAGTTACATCTTTTCCAGTTTTATTAGAGATGATTGTAAGCATCTCTTTGTCTCTTACCATACGAATAGAGGGTCTCGGTGAACCAAAGGCTATATGCTCTGGACAAAACGAGATATACTCAGCGTAATTGGACAACTCATTGACAATAAAATCATCTTTTTTATGTCCTTTGTCAAAACGAATTTTTTCACCTAAAAGGCAACCTGAAACTGCTATTTTCATTTGAGTATTATCTCCCCTGCTATTTTATTCTTAATTTTTAGAGCTACTTCCATCTCTCTTCCTCACAAATGCTAACAAAATATTTTGCTTTACTTTTAATATCTTCACTCGTCCAAATTTCATTAATTAATGATATCATATCTTGTTTATGTATCATTACATCATCTATATTGTGAGTATTTAATCCACCAATGGTACAAACAGGAATGCTTAACTTCTCTTTTGCCTGCGAAAGAACTTCTAAATCTATTATATTAGAATTTGGTTTGGTTGGTGAAGTAAAGAAAGAACCAAAGGCAACATAGTCTATCCCTTTAGCTTCCATCTCTTTTGCAAAAGTAACATCTCCATAACATGAAACTCCTAAACAACCCGAGATTTTTTTTCGTATTTCTTCTACCCTATAATGATCACTTCTACCTATATGTAGCCCACTTAAACCTAAACCTAATTCTATTGCTAGTTCCACTTTATCATTTAAAACAAAAATAGCATTATATTTATTACATAAATTTTCCAAAGTTAAGGCTATAGTTTTAATTTCTTGAAGACTACTTGTTTTATCACGAAGTTGCACAATTTTCGCTCTGCCTTAAAGCGCTTATGTAATTTGCGCTACTATTGAGTCAGAGGGAGTTAAACTATCATCAGTTATTATATATAATCCATTTAATCTATCTAGATTCATTAAAAGTCCTAT
>NZ_JBLHOE010000048.1:0-26352 GCF_047622445.1 Sulfurimonas sp. | reverse complement strand
CAGTCGCTTCATCTCTAGCATAACTTCCATATAAGCCCAAAGACACAATTCCATATTTTTTATGTAGTTCTTCTTTTTTGTTTTTTAAATAATTTAGAATAATATTTTTAGTCATAGGATAAATCCTTAGTAGTTTTTTTATACATATATTGATTCTTTCTCAATTCTACTTTTTAAGTAAGGGTTCATTCTCTCTCTTATCCTTACTATATCTATAGAATTAGAAAAAAGTTTTTGAAGTTCATCTTTAATATGCACTAGAGCAAACATATCAGGAGTTTTTGTTTTAATACAAATATCAACATCACTATTTGAAGAAGCTTGATTTCTAGCAACTGAACCAAATAAACCAAGGTCTAAAATATCATACTTTTCGATATTGTTTTTTTTATAGTTTTTAAGTATATTCAGTATTTCATCACGATTAATCATAGCTTCTCCTTCTTTATAAATAGCATTATTATATCATATTTATTACTCACTGCGAAAGCTTACGAAATGCAATGAAGTAAGTCGTGGATGAGTTAGCAAACGATAGTGCGTTAGGTTTATTTTTAAATCACTTGTAAAAATTTAACTCTTTGAAACCTAATCCTTTGTGTGCTTATTTTCTTCCATATCTACATGTGAGTTAAAGGTAATAAAAAATCTTGGTATATAGATGAACAGTTTTTTAATAATCATGATAAAAATGTAGTTGATATAAAGCCTAAGGACTTTGAAGCATTAAAGCAAGAGAAGTTAAAAGTATTATCAGAAAGAACAGTTGAATATATGTTAGCAGTAGCAAGACAAATTATAAATCATGCAATAAAAAATGAGCTTATTAAAAACTATACTAATCCTCTAAGTGGTGGTATAGTTAAATTCCCAAAACCTGAAAATTCAAAAATAGCTTTTCTCTCAAAAGAACAAGCTATAAAACTACTAGATAAATTAAAAGAGTATGAAAATAACTCACTTTATAATCTTACAGCAATGCTACTAGATACTGGAGCAAGATTTATAGAGATAGCTTCTCTTGATTGGAATGATATTAATTTAATAAATAGACTTATATATTTTAAGCCTACTAAAAAAGGTAATGCTAGATACGTATATATGAGTGATAGAGTATATGCCCTACTCTCTAAACTAGAGAAAATATCAAATCTAGTATTTCCCTCTTCAAATTTAAAACAGCGTATACAAATGCCAAAACAATGGCAAGAGATAGTAGATAAGCTTATTAAAGGTAATAAGACTATAAATAAGTATAGAATCACTACACATAGTCTAAGACATACTCATGCTTCGTGGTTAGCTTTAGGTGGTGCTGATATATTACAAATCAAAGAACAACTTGGTCATAAGAAACTAGATATGACTTTAAGATATGCACATTTAATACCTAGTAGAAGACATGATTTAATTAAAGAAGTTTTTTGTACTTAAATCATTAACTACTGTAAAAAATTCCTAAACTTAATACTTGCTAACGTAAGATAATTATTAAGATGAATTATACTTAAGATTAGCAAGCAAAAAGTAAAACTATAGTCTTTATTAATCGTCATATGAGTCCAAAAGGAATAATTAAGTTCCTCTCATGCTATTACTTCCGCTTCAAAAATCCTTTATACTTTATCTATAAAGTAAATTAAACCATTCTCTAGGAGTACGATATTCACTTTTTACGTAACGAACTAATCCAAACGAAAAAATATCATGAGGAGAACATGATGTTTCTGGACATTGAGCCTCGTCATAAGTACCATTATAAGTACTATTGTAAACAGCCTTATAACTACCGTCTGAACGAAATAAAACGGTATAAAATTCTATACTATAATCATATATAAAATGTGACGGTCTATAATCTTCAACAATTGTTATTGATATATACTTTAAAAATGATGCAGAAGCAATAAATACATCTGGTATAACTATTTCAAGATATTCATGAGGTAGTGTCGTCGCATCATGTGATAATTTTGCAATCTGTGTATTTGTATTTTGACCTGTCCAAGTCGTTTCGACTTTATATCCACCACATCTAGCTTTCACATAACCTGAAATATTTCCATCAACATAATAAAGTTTTTTATCTGGGTCAAACGGATATACATCTGAAGTACCAATTGTAATAATGCTAGAATCATATTTATGTTTTACAGTTATCAGATGCTCTTCTGTTCCTTTTCCTAGTTTTTCCCATTGTGATGGAGCAGTTCTATGATTTTCAATTGATTCACTAATAAAATTCATTATAATATTTTTAGCAAAATCAGTTGAAATATTCCTTGTACTTATCCCATCAGTTAATTCAATAGTTTTTCCCATGTAATAATCAAAAGAATGAAAATCTAAATCAAAAGCATTTTCAACATATTCCCCTAAAATATTAATATGTGAATAAGACCTACCTGGATTAGCTGTTGTCCCTAATGTACCTATAAATGCTACAGGGTCATTGTCAAATCCTATATGAGGATCTGTATTATTATCTTCTAATAGTTTTGTGGCGGGTGAAGCTACCGCTATTGCTTTAAAATAATCTTTTCTCCATGCATTAATACCCCGTGTTATATTTTTATACGCATCATTTGTAAACAGATTTCCTTGTGAATGAGAAACGACTATAACATTATGTCCAGCATCTATACTACTTTTATAGTTTGTTTCTTGTGTAGTTAAATCAGCATTGTATGCCTGGCGTATCATCGTTTCATTCATACTATTTGTAATAAGGGCAAGTGCCTGATTATACCAATAAGCACTTGTTGTACGGTTTCCAAGCACATAATTCATCCAACGATTAAATATTGCCCATCCATCATTTTCATTAGCTAATTGAAGGTAAGCTTCATAAATATCTCCATTAATACCGTATGTTTGATTATAGGCAGTATGAAAACTTAGCTCATTGTTCATTTTTATCTCATCTAATTGATATTGTTCAATAAGAGTTCTTTTTCGAATAAGATTAAGATTTGCTGTTGCATTAGCTTCATCAGTCTTAATACCATTTGCGAAATAAATATCATTAATACACTCATTAACTGATGGAGTATTGGCATATAAAAATATAGGGGTAAGCAGAATAAAAAGAATAATAATATACTTTTTCATTATTGAACTCCCAGTAAAGTATTTACATCAAATGCACATTTACTTTTTTGTTCTGAAATTAATGTTAAAGTATAAACACCACCACTCATTTGTTTATCATATTCCATATATGCCTGTACTCTTGATTTGGTATTTAATTGCAAATTATGAAAAGTACTTCTAATTGAATGATCTACTAAAATAGGATCTCCATAGAGTTCAGAATAATCTTTAAAATAAAAATTACAATCCATAGCATCATGTAATGCTTTATGATTTTCTTCTTTATTTAAAGGATTATCTACAATCATCTGATATGCTCTAGCACCCTGTAAGCCAATCTCACTTACTATTACATGATTATCTTTATATTTTGATACTATGAATCTCTCTACATCATCCCGAACACCATTATTATTGAAGTCAACTCCAAGTATAGTACTATTGTTTATTACTGGGTCTGGTTCAGGTGGAAGCTTGTAACCATTAATTTCTGTATATACTACAATCTGTATAGGTTCTGATAAGATATTATTGAATTTAGCTTGTATAGTTGTAGAATCTTCTTTTAATCCACTAAGAGTATTATTAGTAATAGATACTATAGAAGTGTCTTGTATTATCCATTCTATACGATTTGATATATCTTTACTTGTTCCATTAGCAAGTGTTGCAAGAACCGATAAAGTTGTTTGTGTACCTTCTTTGAGTTCTGTTGATTGGGTATCAATAGATATTGATTGAATATCTACTACTGTAAATGTATAGTTAATCTTCTCAGTCATTGTATTTTGACTAGGAGGATTCTCAAGTTTCATTTTTGAAACTAGAACTTCATATGTTCCAACTTCTAAAAGAGTATCTGGTTTAAAAAACAGTGTATCACTTAGAACTGTAGCAACACCACTTAATCTTTTATTATTATCTGTTTTAAGTACAACTGTATTCTTATGTACTGACTTTACTAAGATAGGTTTAGAAAATGCTATTTCTATAACTGTATCTGAAAATTCAAAGTCAGATAAGTTTTGTGGAGAAACAGAAATTAAATCTTGTTGCGTGAGACCACTCTCGGCTTGAAGTGTAACTACTAAACTAACAGATAGTATTAACTTTGTAAATAAATTAAACATTAAAATCCTTAGATAACTATTTTTTTATATATTATAGTGTTTTTATATGTGTATGTCAATAATCTTACTTGTAGTATAATATTTAAAATAATTTCTTATTGAGAATATATGCAAAAGTTAATTTTACTTTTTGTAATGGTATTTGCTGTTTGGTTTATCAGTAAAAACACAAAAATCGAAGCTGTTGAAGCAGTTGAAGCTGCTAGTTATACAGTACAAGATAGTACAGTGGACTCATCTTTGTATCTAATAAGAAAGACTTTATCAACTACTTGTTTTTCATCATTTATCATTTCTTTATAGAAAATTCCAGTGGAAGAAGTGGGGATTTTTTGTCTTAATATTTTCATAAAACTACCTTCTAGGTCTGCTTATTTTGCTAAGAATAGGGTATTTTAGCTTAAATATGAAAATAGTATATCATGAGAAAACCCCTATGTAAAGGGGCTTGGAGGGGTTTGATGAAATTTGCTTAAATTAGCCTACTGAATGACAAATTCTGTAAAGTAGATACCTTGTATTTCACCATCAGCAATCATAGCATTTAAAGTATCCATAACTTGTGATCCAACTTTTCCTTTTCCTTTTTTAGAAGAGATCTCTTCAAGAGTTTTCGAAGAAAGAATTCTAATAATTCTGTCTCTGAGAACTGGAGTTTTTGCATCTAGCTCTAAACTTAACTCTTCACCTTCAAGCTCAAGTGACATTGTTACTTTTAAGTATCTACGTCCTGCATCACTTTTAAGGTTAACTGTAAAAGTATCAAGTGGATATAAAATACCAATTTCACTTAGTTGACGTGAATCTTCAAACGCTGATGAACTAGAACTTTTTCTTTTTGAGCTTCTTGCTTTGTTTTCTTTTGCTTGAGGCTCTTTCATCTGAGTCATATCTTCTTCATCCCCACCCATAAAAAGTACAGTAACAATCGCACCGACTAAAATAATAAGTACTAATACAACGATGATAATTATCATTAGCATATTTGATTTTTTCTTCTCAGGTACTTCTAATTCTTCTGTATTTTCTTCAGCCATCTTGTATCTTCCTTGATATTATTTTTAGTTCAATAAATTTTCATATATAAGTATATCGCCATTTTTAAATATTTGTCTAGGTTAAAAGTTAGTCGCAATGTTCGATGTCTAATGCTTTCATCATCTCTTCGAAAATTGCACCAGATTCACGATTATTATCATCGTGGTATTCAATTACTAGAACATCTTTACCGTGTGAGATATTACATGTATATGTTTCTGGCTTATAATCATATTTTAAAATTATCGCATCTACAGTAGTACACACTAATTTTCCTTCTTCCTTACCTTGATAAGCCAAGGATAATTTAGAAAATCTTTCTTCACTTCTGTACTCTGCATCAATCATTTTTTACCTTTATTAATTATATTATTGAAATTATACAATTATTTTTTATAAAGGAAGGTTTATATTAACTAAAATTAGTACCATTCTAATAGTTTCGTGACTTCATCTACTATAAAGGTTTTCATAGTTGTTTTTTCAAGAGGTTTTTTCGCTAAAAGTACTTTAGAAATATTTTGCATTGTTGCTTCTTTTAGTCTTACATCCATAGCGTAAACTTCTCGTACATCACCTACAAGAGATACTTCACCGATAAATATAGTTTCCTTTGAGATGGCCCGGTCCCTAAAACTACTAATGATCGCGGCTAGTACTGCTAGGTCTGCTGCTGTTTCGGTAATCTTGATTCCACCTGTAATATTAATAAAGACATCATATCCAGAGAGCGGAATTTCTAGCTTTCTCTCTAGAAGAGCTAAAAGCATATTGAGCCTATTGTTATCAAAACCAGTTGCTTGTCTTTTTGAATTGCTAGTATGAGATTCAGACACAAGTGCTTGAACTTCTAGTATGATTGGACGAGATCCTTCCATTATAACAGTTAGTGCAGAACCGGCCTGTTCTGAGTTACGATTAAAAAACCTTGATGAGATATTTGTTGCTGAAACTAAACCTTCAGCGCGCATCTCAAAAACACCTATCTCGCTCGTCGGTCCAAAACGGTTTTTAAATCCTCTAAGAATTCTAAGTTCTTGGGATGAATCCCCCTCAAAGTATAAAACAGTATCAACCATATGTTCGAGTACTCTTGGACCAGCAATGGAACCTTCTTTTGTAATATGACCAATGATAAATATAGCGATGTTTTTCTCTTTTGCTATTCTCATAAGTTCAAAAGTAATTTGTTTGACTTGTGTAACCGAACCGGGAGCTGAAGTAATACCTTCAGAATAAATAGTTTGAATCGAATCTATAATCAAAAATTCATATTCTCTATGATCGAGTTCTATTAAAACTTGTTCAAACAAGATTTCACTTAGAAGATAGAGAGTGTCTTCGTTAGCTTTTAGTCGGTTAGCACGAAGTTTGATTTGTCCAGCAGACTCTTCACCAGTTACATATAATACATTTTTATTTGTTGATGCAATATTTGAAGCGACTTTTAAAAGGAGGGTAGACTTACCAACACCGGGACTTCCCCCGATGAGAGTAAGAGAACCAGGCACAACTCCACCACCAAGTACACCATCTAGCTCACTATCAAGTGAAGAATATCTAAAAACTTCACTCTCTTGTATTTGATTTATACTTATAGCTTTTGAAGATGGAGCTGAACTCGATTTAGTCTTTTTTACAACATCTTGTTGATGCTCATTAAGTTCAACAAATGAATCCCAAGACCCACAATTTGTGCATTTTCCCATCCATTTAGGAGTAGTAAGCCCACAATGCTGACACTCAAAAAGTACTTTTTTCTTAGCCATTATAGATGCCTTTATATGTATTTAGCAGTATTGTAGGGTTTTTTTTTGAAGGAGTTTGAAAATATGTCAAAGTGACATATTTATGTGTTTCATCCACTTACAACGATATTGGAGTAAAAATCATTTAATGAAGATAATAGGGTTTAAAGTGCTTCTTTAACCTGGGGAGTTTTACCTCCATTAGCAAAAGTGGTAGCTTCTTCTTTTATTATTTTCAGTCTCCTATAATATTTTCAAATAATAGTTAAGTTTTATTTTATTTACAAAGAAGTAGAATGTAATAATATATTCTCTATATCATAGGAAGTTAATAGATGCTTCATAGATTTTTCCTCCTTGTACTATTGTTACCAGTACTATCTTATGCTCAAGAAAGTAAGCTTGAAAATGTAACGCTTCAGTTGCAGTGGAAATATCAATTTCAATTTGCTGGATTCATTGTTGCTAAAGAAAAAGGTTATTATAAAGAGCTAGGACTGGATGTAGATATTTTAGAATATCAAAATAAAAGTACCATTGAAGATCTTGAAAATAAGAAAACAGATTATGCAATTAATAACAGTCATTTAGCCTATGACAATAAAAAACTCAATAATGTAACACTTTTAGCAACATACTTTCAAAGATCTCCCCTTATTATTATCACACAACCTGAGATAAAATCTGTTTTAGACTTGAAAGGAAAAAGTGTAATGGTGACTAAAAATAATCGTTATAACAGTTCTATTTCTATTTTATTCGATTATTTTGACATTAATGAAAACAATACTCAGTTTATAAATCCGACATTTAATATAGAAGACTTTATTAACAGAAAAGTGGACGCCGTAGTAGCATTTAGATCTAATGAAGTGTATGAATTGGACATGAGGGAGATTCCATATAATGTTATTGATCCAGTGGAACATGGTTTTCCTACAAATGCAATTAACCTTTTTACAACATATGATAAAGTTAAAAATAATCCTAATCAGGTGAAAAAGTTTTTAAAAGCCAGTAAAAGAGGCTGGAAGTATGCTCTTGAGAATATAGATGAAGTTGCAGAGCTAATTCATGAGAAATACCAACCCAACAAAGCTTTAGAATATTTAAAATATGAAGGAATTATTACAAAAGAACTTATGCTTTTAGATCTTTATGAAATCGGTGAAGTAAATGAAGATTTTGTACTCACAACTTATAAACAGTTGCTTAAACAAGGAAAACTTGATAGAGATCAAAAAGAAGACAAACTTTTTTTTAAAGACAAAATACATGAAAATACAATTAAACTTTCATTTAATGAAAAAGAATGGTTAAAAGAAAATTCAGTGGTCTCTTTTGCTGGTGATCCTAACTGGTTACCTTATGAAGCTTTTGATTCTAAAAAACAATATATTGGAATAGTTGCTGAGTATTTGAAGTTAATTGAAAAAAATACTGGTATTGATTTTAACCCTATACCAACTAAGTCGTGGAGTGAATCAATAGATATTGCCACTAAAGGTAAGGTAAAAGTTATCTCAAGTGATGCGGCAGATGTGATTTTAAATACAAAATTTAATGCTATTGATGTTTATAGTAAAAATCCTATTGTAATTATTATGGATATAAAAAATCACTATGTAGAAAACTTAAAATCTATAGCAGGTAAAAAAATTGCGATAATAAAAGATTATGGGTACACAGCTGATATATTTAGTGAATACCCATATATAGATTTTATTGAAGTTGAGAACATTCAAGAGGGTTTAATTGGTGTTTCAGATGGAAAGTATGATGCTATGCTTGCTACTCTAGCCTTAGCAAGTTATACCATGGCAGATATGGGGATTCATAATATAAAGGTTGTTGGAAAGACTCCTATTATTATGGATTTAACACTTTTTATTTCTAAAGAGGAACCTATTCTCTTTAGCATCATCAATAAAGCCATGCAAAATATAACGCAAGAGCAAAAAGCAAATATTTTGCAAAAGTGGATAAAAAATAAATATGTAGAGAGAATAGATTACAGTTTAGCTATAACTATTGCGCTATTTTCTATCATAATTATAGTGTTAGTTGTTCTTTGGAGTATAAAGTTAAAACAAGAGATTGCAAAAAAAGTAGATGCTCAATTGCAATTGAAATCAAGTAATGAAAAACTTAGTGGACTCTATGAACTATCTCCTTTAGGGATAGCTTTAACAGATGTAGATGGCAAGTATATAGAATTTAATGAGGCATTTAAAAATATATGTGGATATACTCAAGAGGAATTGAAAACTCTTAATTATTGGGAATTAACTCCCAAAAAGTATATGGAAGATGAGAAAAGACAGCTAGTCCAATTAAAAGAAACAGGTTTTTATGGACCGTATGAGAAAGAATATATACATAAAGATGGTAGAGCAGTAGCAATAAATCTAAATGGGATGATTGTTACAAATCCTGATGGAACTAAGTATATATGGTCTATAGTGGAGGATATTAGTGAAAGAGTAGAATATCAAAAGAACTTAGAGCATAATGCTCACTATGATTTATTAACAGATCTTCCAAATAGGGTTCTTTTTGCAGATAGATTAAGTCAATCTATGCTTCACTCTGAGAGGAATGGACACAAAGCTATTATCCTTTATCTTGATTTAGATGGCTTTAAAGAGATTAATGACACCTATGGTCATGATATTGGAGACAAATTACTGATTAAAGTATCAAAAAGTATGAAGTGTATCTTACGTAGTGGAGATTCAATCGCTCGTATTGGTGGGGATGAATTTGTTATATTATTAAATGATTTTAAAGAAGTGGATGCAAGTATTGAATTGATTAATAGAATCCTTGAAGAAATTTTAAAACCGATACTTGTAGAAGATATATCTTTAGGTGTATCTGCAAGCATAGGTGTGAGTTTTTATCCTCAACTAGAAAGTATTAGTGCAGACCAACTTTTACGTCAGTCTGATCAGGCTATGTACCAAGCAAAACTCTCTGGAAGAAATAGGTATCATATATTTAACCCGGAAGAAGATCAAACAATCCGCGGTCATCATGAGATATTAGAACGTATTAAAGTAGCTTTAGAGAATGATGAGTTTGTTATGCATTATCAGCCTAAGGTTAATTTACGTAGTGGTGAAGTTATCGGTGTCGAAGCACTTATACGATGGGTACACCCTGTACGTGGAATCTTAGCTCCTGGACTTTTTTTACCATATATTGAAGGTAATTACTTGGATGTTAGACTTGGAGAATGGGTTATAGATACTGTTATATCTCAAGAAGATAAATGGATAAAAGAGGGTATAAATCTACCTGTTAGTATTAATATATCTGCTACCCATATACAGCAGAGTGATTTTTTAGAGAGTTTTAAATCTATACTTGCAAGGTATTCAAGTGTTCAAACCTCAAGTATTGAGTTAGAGATCTTAGAAACAACATCGATTGAAAATATGCTTCATGTATCTGAAGTCTTATGTAGTTTAAATAAGATGGGGGTGCAATTATCTCTTGATGATTTTGGTACGGGATACTCATCTCTAACATATTTAAAACGTTTACCTGTTCAAACATTGAAGATTGATCAAAGTTTTGTACGAGCTATGTTAGAAGACCCTGAAGACCTTGCTATTATTAATGGGGTTATTAGTTTAGCGTCTGCATTTAATCGAAATATAATAGCTGAAGGTATGGAGTATTTAGAACAAGGTGAAATACTCCTTCGTTTAGGATGTGATTTCGCGCAAGGTTATGCTATAGCTAGGCCGATGCCAGTGGAAGAAATAACTCTATGGATTGATGATTGGAAATCTGAACCTTCGTGGGTAGATATGAAAGTAATGTCTCATGAAAAATTACCAATACTTTATGCAGGTGCTGAACATAGAGCTTGGGTGAGAGATATAGAGAATATGATTGATGGTAAATACATAGATACGCTGCAATTAGAAAAAGGAGAATGTCGCTTTGGAAAATGGCTTAATAGTTTTTTAGCAAACAATGACTTATCTGAGGCAATGCAAAATATTGTGTTAGTCCATCAGAGAGTGCACGATACAGCAAATGAGTTAATTCAATTACATAATAGTGGGGAAAAAGAGCAAGTAAAAGAAAGGTTGGAAGATCTTTATAAGCTTCGTGATAGATTATTAATAGACCTTTCTACTCTTTTTTAAAAGTATTTATAGTTTAATTTTCTTCTTCTATATAGATTGCATCAAGAAGACCATCAACAAATTCATATTTGTCAAATACAACTAAGTCATCAGGTTGTTCACCTGTACCAATGTAGAGGATAGGAAGTTCAAGTGCATAAGCAATGCTAAACACACTACCACCTTTAGCTGTGCCATCTAGTTTTGTAATGATAATCCCATCAATACCTATCATTTCATTGAATGCTTTTGCTTGTGCAATAGCTGAATTACCTTGTGTGCCATCTAAAATGAGTACCGTTCTATGTGGTGAAGAAGGATGTGCTTTATCACATATGCGATTGATTTTTTTAAGTTCATTCGCTAAGTTGGTTTGTGTGTGTAATCGACCAGCAGTATCTATAATAACATTATCGAATCCTTTTGATTTAGCAGAGTCTATAGTATCATATGCCACAGCGGAACTGTCATGTCCCTGTTGTGAAGAAACGATGGGAATATCAAGTTTTTTGGACCATAAAGTAAGTTGTTCTATTGCAGCAGCACGGAAAGTGTCTCCTGCTCCGAGAATTACTTTCTTCCCTGCTTTTTTATACTTTTGTGCTAGTTTAGAGATAGTTGTTGTTTTACCAGCTCCATTTACTCCTACAATAAGTTCGACAAAAGGTGCTGTATATTCTGGCTCTTTATATGTAGTGTAGGCAAGGGTCGCTAAAAGTTTTGAACGTAAAATTTCACGAGTTATTTTTTCTTGATATGTTTGTTTGATAATAATCTCAACTAAATCATATTCAACATCTGCCTCAAGTAAAATATCTTCAAGTTCATCTTTGGTAAAAAATATTTTTTTCTTTGGTACTACGCTTTTTATAGCATTAACGGTTTTAGATAGTGATTTAGTTATAAAGCCAAACATATTATTTGCCTAGAGCTCTTTTTATGTCACTCTCAACAAACTCTTCTTGCACTTCTCCAATGTAATGGGTTATTAGCTTTCCATCTTTATACATTGCCATTATAGGGATAGGGAATCTGTCTCCAAGTTTGAGTGAAGTGGCTACTTCATTTACTAAACGACGGTTTTGATCAGAGTTCACTATCGTGTACTCAGCATGAAATTTTGATTTAAAATCTTCTAAGTCAGCATTTGAAATTCCATCTTCGATAGTAACACCAATTACAACTAGATCATCTTTAAATTTCTTTTGCAGTGATGATAGATGTATTGCACTAGCTTGACAAGGTGGACACCATGTTGCAAAAATATCAAATATAATAACTTTTCCTTTTGCATTTTCTAAAGTAAATCCAGCAGCTTCTTTTTTTACAATATATTGAGTTTTAGCATCTGTAGCAGTGAGAACATATTCATTTGCAGAGACCATAGCATTTACTGTTTCATTTTCTTTATTGTTTTCTTTATTTCCACATGCTTGGAAAACAATAGCAACACTTATAAGTGCTATAAAAAGTGATCTTTTTAACATATAAAATATCCTTATTTTTGTTTTTTAAGTAAAATATGCAAAATTATATCCATAAAGATTTAAGATGACTCTTACAAAAGCACAATTTAGAGAAAAAAGTTTAGACAGATTGCGTAAATTATCTCCACATAATCGCCTTTATAGAGATTCTCTAGTAAATGCAAAATTATTAAATGAATTAAAGAATGTACGGAACAAGTCTATTCTCATTTATTACCCACTAGAGAATGAAGTTGATTTAGTTAAAGTTATAAAAAATATTAGGAGATACAATGATATTTATCTTCCTTTTATGGAACAACAAAGTTTTAAAATGGTAAAATTTAGACTACCTCTTCATAAGAAAAAATTTGGAATATTTGAGGCTGGTAATTCATTAAGAAAAATAAATACTATAGATATAGCGATAGTACCTGCAATAGGGGTAGATGTTAATTTACAAAGAATTGGTTTTGGAAAAGGGATGTATGATCGTTTCTTTGCTTCTCTGCAAAAGAAACCATATACGATTTTTATACAAGCTGATGAGTGTTATACAAAAGAAAAAGTTTGTGATGCATATGATATATCATGTGATGTATTGCTCACACCAAAAACTATAAGAAGAAAGTAAACTAGGAAAATAATAATGCTAAACGAAATACTAATAGGTGGCGGAATTGCTACGGTTAGTGGAGTTGTTGGTTTTTTTATTTCTAAAAAATTAATTATTTCAAGTTTCGATATTTATACAGATCAAGCAAAAGCAAAAGCCAGTGCTATAGAAAATGAAGCACATCTTTTACTTGAAAAATCGAATGTAAAGTCGAGAGAGATACAAACTGCTGCTGCAAAAGAGTATGAACATGCAAAAGTAAAAGCAAAGGCAGATTTGCATCAACGTGAAGATGATGTAATACGAAAAGAGCAAAGTTTTAAACGATTTAAACAAAATGAAGAACACAAAATTCAAGAAGAAAGTACACGTTTAAAAGCTCAAAGAATTAATTTAGATAGAAACGAAAAGTCAGTAGATTCACTTAAACAAAGATATGAAAACAAGATAGATGAAGCACTCCACGCAATGGAAAATTGTGCAGGAATGACAGCAACAGAAGCAAAAGTTATTTTACTTGAAAAGATAGAAGAAAAATCGCGTGAAGAGATAGCGCATATTGTACGAAAAAGCGAAATTCAGGCAAAAGAAGAAGCAGAGACAAAAGCAAATTATATTTTGGCCCAGGCTACAAGTAGATTTGCGGGTGAATTTGCTTCTGAGCGACTTACAAATATGGTGCATTTAGAGAATGATGAACTTAAAGGTCGGATCATTGGTAAAGAGGGACGAAATATAAAGGCCCTTGAGACACTTATGGGTGTTGATATTATTATTGATGACACACCAAATGCAATTATGGTAAGTTCTTTTAATCTATACAGACGTGCAATTGCAACAAAAACATTGAAGCTTCTTATAGAAGATGGAAGAATCCAACCTTCTAAAATTGAAGAGATTTTTCAAAAAGTCTCAGATGAATTTGAAGCTGGTATCTTGGCTGAGGGTGAAGAAATCATCGCCGATATGGATATTGGTGTAATGCATCCGGAGCTTAAAAAACTTATTGGTCGTTTACGCTATCGTGCAAGTTATGGACAAAATGCTCTTGCTCATACACTTGAAGTAGCCTATTTAGCTGGTATTATGGCTGCAGAAATGGGTGGAGATCCAATTCTTGCAAAAAGAGCTGGTTTATTACATGATATTGGTAAAGCACTTACTCATGATCATGATGGTAATCATGTAGATCTTGGTGCTGAAATATGTAACCGTTATAATGAGCACAGTGTCGTGATTAATGCTATATATGCACATCATGGACAAGAAGAGATTAACTCTGTAGAATGTGGCGCTGTATGTGCTGCAGATGCACTTTCAGCTGCAAGACCAGGTGCGCGTCGCGAGGTATTAGAGAGTTTCTTAAAACGTGTTACAGAAATTGAAGAGATAGCATCTTCACACAATGGTGTTAAACAAGCCTATGCTATAAATGCTGGTCGTGAAATTCGTGTAATAGTGAATGCATCTCTTGTAACAGACGATGAATCAATTTTATTAGCAAGAGAGATTGCTAAAGAGATAGAGAATAAAGTTCAATATCCAGGTGATATTAAAGTAAATGTTATTCGAGAAAGTCGAGCTGTAGAGTATGCGAAGTAGGGAGACCTACTTCGTATTATTTTTTTAAGATAAGTGTTTGCGTTGGGAAGGTAAAGTTTAATTTGTTTTCATTAAACTCGTTTAAAATTCTTATATTGATTAAAAGTTTTCCAATCACAACCGCACCTCCAGCGATTACAAGAACATAAATCTACGTTTGTAGTGTATTTCCTAAGTAAATTTCATTTAACATAGATATCCTCATATTGTATATTTTTTTGTATTATACTTTAAATAGGATTAAATATAATTTTGAGTATATATACAAAGGTATTGGTATGAGATGGGATGATTTAAGAAGAAGTAGTAATGTTGAAGACTTTAGATCTCGTAGTGGAGCTTCTGGTTCTCGTGGTGCCATGCGATTTGCTGTGCCAATTATTAGATTTTTACTTGGAAATAAATATGGCCGTGTAGTACTTCTTGTCGGAGTGATAGCATATTTCTTAGGATATAATCCTCTTTCTTTACTAGCCTTTTTAGACACTTCACCAACACAAGAAAAAAGTTTAAGTGTTCCTAGTGCTAAAGATAATAAAACTGCCGAGTTTGTTTCCACAGTGTTAGCTCAGACTGAAGATATTTGGCATCCTATTTTTAGAAAAAATGACTTAGTATATGAAGAACCGAAGCTAGTCTTATTTCGTGGTTCTGTTAACAGTGGATGTGGTCATGCTACTGCGCAAATAGGACCTTTTTATTGTTCTAAAGACAAAAAAATATATCTTGATATGAGCTTTTTTGAAGATCTCCAAAATAGACATAATGCGCCGGGAGATTTTGCTCAAGCTTATGTGATCGCTCACGAAGTAGGTCATCATGTTCAAAACCTTGTTGGGCTACTCAATAAATCACATACATTTAAAAAAACTGCATCAAAAAAAGATGCAAATACTCTTCAAGTAAAAGTTGAGTTACAGGCTGATTGTTATGCTGGGATCTGGGCGCATAGTGTTAAAGCCATTATGGAAGAGGGAGATGTGCAAGAAGCACTGAATGCCGCAAGTGCAATAGGGGATGATACATTACAAAAACAGGCTAAAGGTTATGTAACACCGGATTCTTTTACCCACGGAAGTGCAAAAGATAGAATGACGTGGTTTAGCCTAGGATATAAAAGAGGAGATATTAAGGATTGTCAGACTGGAATTTAGACTTAGCGTTCCCACAAAAGAGCGATATCTTTAATAATTATGTCGCTTCGTCTAGGTTTTATGAAAGTTGACGTGATTTCATAATTTTGGATATCTAGTTTATCTTCTATTTTTTGAACCTCTTCTTCAAATTTTTGGTGAAGTTCCTGCATATCTTCTTCAAGGTCTTGCATAAGAGATTCAATATTTTCAACATCGTCTCTTTCTTTCATTACCTCTCTACCTTTTTTAAAGGCTGAAGCACCTTTTCTCATACTTGTAGAGCTTGAACTTTTTGAAAAGAAAGCAGAAAAAAGTGCCAAACCAACATCTGTCAAAGTATCTGAAGTCTTAGAACTTACATCACTTTTTTCTTTTTCTAGCCTCATCTCAAGTCGAGTGAGTTTATCTTCTAATCTTTCATATTTTACTTCAAATTTATCTTCTAGTTTTCCAAGGCTAATCTCTTGTAATTCTTTTAAGTTATCTTCAACTTCAACTAGAAAGTCTCTTTTAGTAACTCCCAGTTTGGATTCAAGCTTATTAGTGTCGTAAAGATAATCAGAAAGAGTTTTTTGAACACTTCTTAATGAATTTACCTGCGTGATCATATTAGGAAGAGATGAATACTTCGCATTGATATTTGTATCTACAAAGTACTTTTTAATATTTTCGTTAATAATTTGTTTTAGGCTTGAGATAGTGTCTTCTTTTTCTAGAGCCTGAGGGAGTGCATTTTCTTTTAGAGTTTTTTTATCATGCATAAGGATTTTAATATCATCTTTTGTGATAGGATCTTTTGAATAGGAAAGTACCCACCTCCAAACCACGTCCCGATGTTGGATAAACCTTTATAGTTTAAATCAACAGGATTTTGCGTAGATAAAATGATACTCGTTCCAAAAGCACGAGTTTGCTTTAAAAGTAGAATTTTTCACTAGGTAAAAAGAAACCAAAAATCTCATCCATATAAAGAGATGGTTACAAAGAACATTCTTTGATTATCACTTCAATGTGAGATATTAAAAATAGCTATTTTGCCTTTTCATCGTAAAGCATACTCTGTATATCGAGTGCTTCACCATTTATCCATGATAGAAAACTAACGGAAGAAATTACACCATTAAGTGCCATTGCTAATTTCATTCTCTGGTCTTGATTATAGAAAACTTTGAGTGAAAGGATGCCGATTTTTTCAAATGGTGATGAAGCTACATAACCAATTATATCTTATAGGATTAAAGAAATACCCTTAGAATAACTATGATAGAAGATGTTAGATAGAAGTAGATGCTGGATCCACTTCTATAGAAAAATGTGCTAGAATAGATGAAACTGTAGTGTTTATGAGTGATGCCAATGTATCAGTGTCTTCTAATATTCCTGGTGGAGGAACGTCAAAACTACCTAAGATATTTACACTTACCTCTGCTGAACTTTCTGGAGTATAAATTGTTTTTTCAACTTGTGAGAATTTTTCAATAAATCTGAAGTTTCTTGAGCCTTGGTAGAGTCTTCTATCCAAGGTTTAAAAGAGGAAGCATTTAACTTAGGAAATGCTAAACATAAGTTACATATATCTCCTTTTGGGTCAATGACAATCGAAGGGATATTGTCAATCGCAGCCTCTTCTATGAGACCGATACACAAATCCGTTTTTCCAGAGCCTTTCATACCAATAATCATTGCATGTGTTGTGAGATGGTTTGATTTATAAAGTGTTAGATTCTTATCTTGACTATTTTTTCCAAGATAAAACAGCCCCATTTTTTAGTAGAGCTCTTTTATTTAGTATCTATCCTCTTCTTCATTTATATCAGAATCATCATACGGATCCATATGCATAATTGTATGGGTCTTTTTATTTGGGAAAAGATCACGAATTTCATCTTCAACTTTATCGGATACTAAATGTGCATCATATAAAGAGATACTGACATTAAAAACAGCATGAACTGAAACAAAGATATGAGAACCTGATTCTCTCGTTTGTAAGTAGTGGTAAGTTGTAATAGCATTTTCAGCTTTTAAAACATTTTCAATTTTTTGAATATCTTCAGGCTCAAGGGCTGCATCAAGAAGCATCAAAACCCCTTCTTTTATTATAGGAATAGCAGAGTAAATCATATAAAATGCGATTCCTACACCAAGAATGGGGTCGATTAACTCTTCGGCTGTGTACGAGATAAGAACCAGAGCCATAAGAACAGCACCATTTGAGAAAAGGTCTGTTTTATAGTGTAGGGCATCTGCTTTTATAACCATGTTCTGTGTTTTTTTTGCAACGTAGTTTAAAAAGTAAACTAGAAAAGCCGTGACTATAAATGAAGCTATCATGACTACAATACTTTCAGTCATATGTGCCATTTCTCTTGGGTGAGCAATTTTTATTAGTGCTTGATAAAGAATGAAAAGTGCAGAGAAAGCTACTACTACACCTTCTATAACAGCGGCAAGAGGTTCAATCTTACTTCTACCAAAGTGAAATTGCTCATCTGGATCTTTCTCGGCAGTATGCAGGGCAAAATAGTTAAAGAGTGATACAAGTAAGTCAAGCATAGAGTCTATAGCAGAAGCTAAAACAGCGATGGAACCACTTAAAATTCCAACTGTCATCTTCATCAGTACAAGCAATCCTGCAACTGAAGTAGATACAACCGTAGCTTTTTTCTCGAGTCTCATATATATTTTCCTTAGGCACTTGAAGTTATTTAGCTACAATTATAATTAAATTTAGATAGTAGAGAACTGAGACAAGCTAAGAATAGCATATGGATTTAGAAAAATTAAGAAGTGTAGAAAATAAGGCAATGAAATAGATGGATTTACAAGAGTTAAGAGAGCAAAGAAAAAAATGGATGACATGGAAAAATATACTTCCATTACGTGATGCATTGGATACTCTAGAAGATGGAAGTTGGGATGTCAGTATTGATAATGTAGTTAAAATTTCTGGTAAATATATACAAGATATTAAAGCAACTGCAAAATTACTTATGCCTTGGAGAAAAGGTCCCTTTGAGTTGTTTGATACATATATAGACACTGAATGGAAAAGTAATATTAAGTACAACCTTTTACGTCCCCATTTTAATCTCAAAGATAAAAGAGTTGCCGATATTGGATGTAATAACGGATACTATCTTTTTCGTATGCAAGAAGATGCACCAAAATCTCTTGTTGGTTTTGATCCTTCACCACTATATAAAACACAATTTGACTTTATTAATCACTTCGTGAAAAGTGAGATTGTGTATGAGCTTTTAGGAGTGGAACATCTTGAGTTTTATGAAGAGAAGTTTGATACTATTTTTTGTCTTGGTGTGCTTTATCATAGGAGTGATCCTGTTGCAATGCTCAAGCAATTGTTTAAGGGCTTAGATAAAAGTGGTGAAGTAATCCTTGATACTTTTTATATAGAAGGGGAGGGTGAAATGTGTTTATGTCCTAAGTCTTCGTACTCTAAAATTCCAAATATTTATTTTGTTCCGACTATAGGGGCTTTGAAAAATTGGTGCTTACGTGCAGGTTTTGCTAGCTTTGAAGTTTTAGAGACTTCAAAGACTGAAGCAGATGAGCAAAGAAAAACTGAGTGGATTGAAGGACAATCCCTTGAAGATTTTCTTGATCCGGACGATAGTACTAAAACAGTTGAAGGTTATCCAGCACCTGCAAGAGTATATATAAGATTAATTAAGGATAAAAAATGAGTGAAAAAATAGAAAATGACGAGTTTGATTTTGAAGACAAAGAAGATGAAGATAAGGTTTATCTTCAAACACATCAAAAAATTTCTAGTGATCAAGTTGGCGAAATCATTCTTATGGAACGTGGTTACGTAGAGTTAAGACTTACAACAACAACAGAGATGGTTGCAGATGACGTAGGTTTAATTCATGGTGGTTTTATATTTTCAGCAGCTGATTATGCCGCAATGGCAGCAGTGAATGAGAAAAATGTAGTTCTTGTTGGATCTGATTGTCAGTTTCTTTCACCCGTGAAGTTTCATGATGAGGTAAATATTATTGCTCGTGTTCGTCATAAAGAAGGACGTAAGAGAAATGTTCATGTAGAGGCTTTTGTTCTAGAGATTAAAGTTTTTGAAGGCGAATTTAAAACCGTTGTAACGGATAGACATGTACTAAAACTTAAACTTCTTGAAGAAGAAGATGCACAACAAACAGGCGAAAGCGAAGTTCTTTAAACTACGCTCGTTTTGCAGTTAATAAAAAAACTCCAAAATCTCTATGGGGTTTATTTATTGTGTTGATATTTTCGATTTTTACATCTTTAAATCCAGCATTCGTGACAACCTTACAAAGTGCGTCTTGGTTAAATCCAAAATGAAATACTCCCGTATTTTCAGAATGAAATGTTCCATCTTCAGCTTCTAAGTCAGCAATTGCAATAAAGCCATTAGCATTTATATTTTTGTAAATCGTCTGAAAAAAAAGTTCTAAATCCTCAACATGGTGAAGTGTCATAGAACTGATCATACCATCAAATGTCTCCTTCAAAGGATTCTTAATAATGTCAATATTTTTAGGTTCAATATACTGTTCTGCTGAGTTCTTTTGAGCTAGTTGTTCCAACATTTTTTGAGATATGTCTATACCTAGTATTTTTTCAACGAGAGGGAGAATTTCAAAGCCTAGTAGCCCCGTTCCAACACCAAAATCCATGAGTTTCATATGTGGTTGAAGTTTGATATTTTTAGAAATTGCATCAGCAATAGTTTTGGCACCATTTACCCGAGTAGAACCTTTATCCCAAGTTTGAGCCTTATCTTTAAAGTTATCTACCATTATAGACTCCGAATCCAGTGATCTGCATACTGTTGTTCTTGTTGTATTGTTGTACTCCCACCATGACCGGGATATACTGTTTTGTCAAATGTAAGGGTTTTAAATCTTGTGAGGCTATCTTTCATATCAGATGGTGAAGAGTATGGAAAATCAGTTCTACCTATGGAACGCTCAAAAATAAAGTCTCCACTAAATACTGCATTATCAAATTCAATCATAGAACAGCCTGGACAATGTCCTGGATAGTGATGAAACTTTACTTTAACACCATCAAAATTAAACTCTTGGTTTGGTTCAACTTCTATATCTGGGTAGGAATGTGGAAGATCTGGCATCCAGTCACTAGAAGTTAAAAGCATCACATCTCCTTTTGGTGTATAAAGTGGAATATTTAACTTTTTTTGCAACTCATCATTTGACCAAACATGATCAAAATGCCCATGTGTATTTAAAATAGCTACAGGATTTGTCACATTTCTTAAAACCCATGGTGTTGCGCCAACACCAGGATCTATGATGAAATCCTTTCCATTTTCAGTAATGATATAACAATTTGTTTCATAGATACCCATTGGTTTTACTTTAATGCTCATAGTACTCCTTTATATCTCATCATTATGCCAAGCTTCAAGCGCTTTTACAAGGTTCTCAAAGCCATCAACTTTTCCAACTATAAAAACTTCATCTAAAACATAACAAGATACAGTATGATTTAAATCTTGTAAAAATATAGCGTATTCATCTTGGGATCTTTTATCTGTGGATATAATTCTCATTCCATCAACCATGTCATTAAGCCCAGGCACCACGTCGTACTCTACATTGATTAATTTTTTACCGTCACTTACATAGTTTGCCATAATAATCTCTTTATAAAATAATAGAGTAATAATACAGCTTTTTTTGTTACAAAGCTTTGATATAATATTTTACTTATAGATATTTACAAACAATAAAGAAAAAAAGAGTTAATTGATGTCATATTTTCATAAAGAATTAGAAATAATTTTAGAATATAAAAGCCCAAAGCAAAAAATAGAAAAATTCAATACATTTTATCAACACTATAAAAGTGGAAAAATAGAATTTGAAAATGAATATAAAGTAAAAGAATTTCAAGAACCATCATATACAACGGTATGTAAGATAGTTCGACCTCAAGATGTACCAAAGAGACGTAATCTAACGACCAGAGAGGGACAGATTACTTTAATTCATGCTGTTGCGCATATCGAGTACTCTGCAATTGATTTGGCACTAGATGGGGCATATAGATTTATTGGATTACCTAAGCAATACTATGATGATTGGTTAGATGTTGCAAATGATGAGATACGACATTTTCTTATGTTGGAAGAACTTCTTTGTAAGCTTGATGCTTCATACGGAGACCTAGAAGTACATAATTCTTTATTTGAAGCGAGCCAAAGAACACAAACGTTGATTGAGAGAATGGCGGTAGTTCCCCGATACCTTGAAGCAAATGGACTTGATGCAACTCCAATGATTTTAGAAAAATTAAAAAAACATCCAAAAAATGAGACTTTGGATGACATTCAATCCGTTTTAGAAGTTATTTTAGATGAAGAGATAGACCATGTTAAAAAGGGTGATGTTTGGTTTACTTACGCTTGCGAGAAAGAGGGTGTTGGAACTGATGTTTATTTTGAAATAATAGACAAATACTATCCTCAAGGATTTTTACGTCCAAAAAATTTAAATACAAAAGCAAGAAAAGAAGCTGGCTTTTCGTGTAGCGAACTCAACCATATGGCACATAAAATAATTTGTTAGTTAAAACTTCGATATAATCTGAATTATGAATAAATATTCTCAAATTAAAGAGTACTTAGAACATTTTTTAGATAATGAAGTACGTAAAACTGGTATACAAAATGTTGTAATTGGACTAAGTGGTGGACTTGATTCTGCTGTTGTTGCAGTATTAGCATATCGTGTTTTTAAAGAAAACCTTCTTTGTGTAAAAATGCCTTCGCATTACTCATCTCAAAATTCTCTTGATGATGCAGATCAATTGTGTCGAGATTTTAATCTTCGCTCAGAAACTGTGTCAATAGAACCAATGTTAAAAGCTTATGAAAAGATGAATCCAAAGATGGATAATCTTAGAAAGGGTAACTTTTCTTCTCGTATGAGAATGTCCACTCTTTTTGACATCTCTGCACGTGAAAATGCTTTAGTTTTAGGGACAAGTAACAAGAGTGAATTGATGCTTGGATACGGAACTTTATATGGAGACTTGTCTTCAGCACTAAACCCAATTGGGGATTTATATAAGAGTGAAGTTTTTGAATTAGCAGAGTATTTAGGTGTATCAAAAAGCATCATAAAAAAGCCTCC
Organism: Sulfurimonas sp.; assembly: GCF_047622445.1. Taxonomy (GTDB): domain Bacteria; phylum Campylobacterota; class Campylobacteria; order Campylobacterales; family Sulfurimonadaceae; genus Sulfurimonas. The sequence continues at coordinate 3,218 of NZ_JBLHOE010000048.1, read as the reverse complement.
CTCAGCGGACTTGTGGGATGGTCAGAGTGATGAAGCAGATTTAGGGTATACTTATGCACAATTAGACGAAGTTATGAAATTCTACGTTGAAAATAGAATAAGTAGAGATGAAATTATCTCTCAAGGCTTTGACGCTAAGATGACAGATATGATTATTGAGAGAATTTTTCGTAATCATTTTAAGAGAAAAATGCCAGTGATCGCAAAGTTGACATCAAGAACTGTAAACCATGATTTTAATTACCCTAGAGATATTAGACTTTAGAAAAGGATAGAAAAGATGAAGATTAAGATACCATTTAGTAAGTTTGAAAATGGAAGAAAGACACACTCTAATGTAAGTGATGTTTTAGATGGTGAAGATATAAACCAAGTTGAAGAACTTGAAAGTGAATTTGCTTCGTATATTGGAGTGGATTATGCTCTTTCAACTTCTCATGGTACTGATGCTCTGCATCTTGCAATGCTTGCCTTTGATTTAAAGCGTGGAGATAAAGTAGTATGTTCTGTTAATGCGCATCCGAATGTTCCTGAAGTTGTGCGCCATTTTGATGCAGAACCTGTTTTCATCGACATAGATCCTGATTCTTACAACATCAACCTTGATCTTTTAGAAAACTATCTTGAAGAGAATCAGTCTAAGAAGCTTAAAGCTGTTATCGTTACACATATCGCAGGTAATACAGTTGATTTAGACAGACTCTATAAGATTGCAAAAATATATGATGTAAAGATTGTTGAAGATGCATGTGATGCCCTAGGTGCTACATATAAGGGTGGTAAAATTGGTTCTACTGGTGCAGATATAACATGCTTTGACTTTTCATCTCATTTAAAGAAAAATGTATGTAACGGTGGAATGATGGTTACAAACGATGAAGATATTATGACTCGCGCTAAACTTTTACGTAACCATGGTATCACGCAAGATGAAGATGCCTTAGAGTATATTTATGAAGTTGTAGATATTGGAAACGATTATTCTTTAAGTGAGTTAAATGCTGCATATATCCGAGCGCAAGTTGCAATTCAAGATGAAAATGTTGCAAGACAAAAAGAAGTGGCTGCAATGTATAACAAAGCTTTGGGTGGAGTTAAGCATATAACTATTCCAGAACTTAAAAATGATGAACATCCTTTTTCTTTGTATATTGTAAAAATAGACAAAAATCGTGATTCTTTTGCAGTTGAGCTAAAAAAAGTAGGTATACAAACAGGTCTACATTATATTCCACTTCACCTGCTTTCTTATTATAAGACTAAGTACTCACTTCGTGTAAATGACTATCCTGTAGCACTTCGTGCGTACCAGCAAGTTTTATCTTTACCAATCTATTCAAGTATGACGGATAAAGAAGTTAAATTTGTATGCGACAAGATAAAAAATATAGCTTCAAGTAGAGTTTAAAAAGGCTTGAAAAAATCTTTAGTATTTTGGGTTGAAGCATACTTCTACAATCCAAATACTCTCCAAAAACTTCTCTCCATTTTCTTACTTCCTTTATCGTGGCTCTATTGTTCAATTATGTGGGTACGGTATAAAAGTGCTACTGAAGAAGATTTTGATATCCCTATCATTAGTATTGGGAATCTTAATGTTGGTGGAAGTGGTAAAACACCACTTGTAAGTGCCTTGGCTTTAAAATATGAAAATGTAGCAGTCGTGCTTCGAGGGTATGGACGAAAGTCTCAAGGTTTATATGTAGTTAAGGACGGTGAAGAGATTTTATGTGATGTAGATACAAGTGGTGATGAAGCTATGATTTACGCACATAAAATTCCTAGAGCCTTTGTGATAGTAAGTGAAGATAGAAAAAAAGGGATAGCTAAAGCAAAAAAGCTTGGTGCTAAAGTAGTGTTTCTGGATGATGCCTACTCAAAACATAGTATAAAAAAATTAGATCTTCTTATAGATGTAAATATATCAAATAAATATTGCCTTCCTTCTGGTGCATTTAGAGAGAGACTTTGGCTCACAAAACAGGCGTACATTGTTAAAGATGGAGTGAATTTTAAGAGAGTAGTAGAGCTTAAAGACAAATCTGATAAAATGTCACTCGTAACGGCTATAGCAAGACCACAAAGACTAGATGACTTTCTACCCAGTGTAGTGAGCAAGAATTATTTTCCAGATCATCATGCCTTTACAAAGGATGAACTAGAAAATATTTTAAAAACAGATGGCTCAGACTCACTCTTAGTAACATACAAAGATTTTGTAAAAGTAGAGTCCTTTGGACTTCCATTATCCTTATTGGATTTACATGTGGAAGTTGATGAAAAAATATATGAAGTAATAGATAATTATATTAGGAATTAAATAGTGCAAAAGAAAATTGAAACAGTTAAAACCCTCCTTGATGCCTTACCATTTATAAAAGAGTTTAATAAAGAAATAGTAGTTATAAAGTATGGTGGTTCCGCACAAAGTTCACCACAACTCAAAGAAAAATTTGCTAAAGATATTCTATTAATGTTCCTTGTTGGAATTCGCCCAGTAATAATACATGGTGGTGGAAGTAAGATTACCACAATGCTTGATGCACTTAATATTGATACAGAATTTATTGATGGTCAAAGAGTAACGACAAAAGAAGTGATGAGAATAGCTGAAATGATTTTAAGTGGTGAAATCAATAAAGATCTTGTTTCGCTACTTAACTCTCATGGAGCAAAAGCTATTGGTGTGAGTGGTAAGGATGCACATTTTATTACTGCCGAGGCAAAAGACTTTGCCAAATGGGGACTGACTGGAAACATAAAAAATGTAAAAGCAGATGTAATTTTGAAGTTAATGCATGAAAAGTTTATCCCAGTAATTGCACCTATTGCCGCCGGTGAAGAGATGGGTCATCCAGGGTTTAACATCAATGCCGATTTATGTGCTTCGTATGTTGCAAAGGCTATTGGAGCAAATAAGATCATCTTTTTAACAGATACTTCGGGTGTACTAGATAATAATAAGAAACTGCTTGAGACTTTGACTAAGGCAGAAGTTGAAACATTAAAAAAAGATGGAACAATCCATGGTGGTATGGTTCCAAAAGTAGATGCATGTCTAGAAGCAATTGATGGTGGAGTGCATAAAGCACATATCATTGATGGTAGGCTAGAACATTCTATGTTACTAGAGCTATTTACATCTGAGGGTGTTGGTACACAAATTATTAAATAAAAGTAGATATAATGAGAGGAAATTTAGGTGAAGTTTATTTTAA
>NZ_JBLHOE010000047.1:0-26567 GCF_047622445.1 Sulfurimonas sp. | reverse complement strand
CTTTTTCCCCATGAACCACTTCATCAAGACCACGTGACTCAGTTTCTTCATCAACTCTACCACCACCAGTTAAAGCAGAAGCGATATAGTAAACAACGATTGTACCAACAAGAGTAAATAATCCTACTACTACAACTGATTCAACTTGAACCATGAATTGACCCATTCTGTCACCAGATTCTTTTAGTGGCCCATCCCATAGTAAGTCATTATCTTTTAGAGCAAAGATTGCTGTTGCAAGTGCACCCCATAGACCAGCTAAGAAGTGAATACCAAATGCATCAAGAGAATCATCATAACCAAGCTTCTTCTTAAGACCAGCTACACCAAAGAAAGCGATTGCTGAACCAACAGCACCAATAATCATTGCACCTGTCACATCAACAAATCCAGCAGCTGGAGTAATTGCTACAAGACCTGAAACAACACCTGATATAGCACCAAGAAGTGTAGGTTTCTTGTAGATAATCCATTCGATAAGTACCCATGTGATTCCGGCAACAGCAGGAGCAAGAGCAGTAGTTAAGAAAGCTAAACCAGCAATAGAGTTCGCACCAAATGCAGATCCACCATTAAATCCAAACCAACCGAACCATAGTAATGCACCACCTAGTGCAGTAAGCATAACACTCATAGGTTTCATAGCAACTTTGTTATAACCAGCACGTTTACCAACTAAGAATGCTAATACTAGACCAGCAAGACCACCATTCATATGAACAACTGTACCACCAGCAAAGTCAAGAGCTCCAGCATCAAATAATAGTGCACCGTCTCCACCCCATACCATGTGTGTAATAGGAGCATATACAGCAACTACCCAGATAGCTACAAATACTAACCAAGTTGAAAATTTCATTCTTTCAATAACTGAACCAGATGCAATAGCAACTGTAATAGCAGCAAAAGTACCTTGAAAAACTATAAATACATAAGTAGGATATGTTCCACTTAAATCATTCCAGTTGATACCAGATAAGAATATGTGTGAAAGTCCACCTGAAACTTGTTGGACTGTACTACTTTCAGCTGTACCAAATGCGATTGAATAACCAAGTGCTATCCATGCAACAAATGCAACTGTAAATGCCATTAATACCATTGCGTAAGTATTAAGTAAGTTTTTAGAACGTGTCATACCACCATAAAATAGTGCAAGACCTGCGGGTGTCATTAGTAATACAAGTGCAGTAGACATCATCATCCATGCAGTATCACCAGTATCAAGTGTAGGTGTATCTTCAGCGAAGGCTAAAGTTGGTAAAAGCGCTAATGCGATTAGTAACCATTTCTTCATTTTAATTCCTTTTTAAAAAATATATATCTCTTAAAAGTATAATATATATGGAGGAATAATTAATCATAATAGTGATTAATATTTAAGCAATCATAAGCTATATAAGAAGACTCGAACTGAAAAGAAACAGTTCATAATATTTAAAGAATTAAAATTAGAGTTTATTATTATAAGCATAAAAATCTAAACACTAAATTCTCACAAACCTTAAGAAGTTTTGAAACATTTTACTGGCTGATAAGTTTAGATGATTTTTCTAGGCTAAAATAGCTACTTAGTAGCTAAAGATATGTCTGACGGTAGCTTTCTTAGATAGAAGAGAGAGTTTAATATGGCTATTTATGGGCTTTATAGTATATTTTAGATTTTCCAGTATCCGGAGCTATTTAGTACGGATGAATTGTTCAAATCATATGCTGTGAATATCCACAGTTTAATGCATGGAAGTAACTAGAGATTCCATGTACATACCTTGCTTAAATAACATATTAAGTATAATTCCCTAAAAAAAGAATTATAAAACATGCAAAACCTAATAACCCTCCTAACACAAAAAACACAACTAAAAAAAGAACACATCACAAACATCCTAAAACTCCTAGATGAAGGTTCTACTATTCCATTTATCGCACGTTATCGTAAAGAGATGACCGGGGAAGCTGATGATGAAGTGCTTCGTGAATTTGAGACTATCTATCTTACTTCTAAAAAACTTTTAGAACGAAAAGAAGAGGTTTCTCGTCTTATCACTGAAAGAGCAACTCTCAGTGAGTCCATAAAGAAGAGTATTGAGGATGCTGATACTCTTCGTGATTTAGAAGATATTTATCGCCCTTTTAAAGAGAAAAAAAACACAAGAGCTACTACGGCTGTAGCAAATGGTCTCACACCGTTAGCTAATACTTTACAATCAGCAAGACTTACTTTGCCTGAGTTTAAACAAGAAGCTAAGAAGTTTATAAAGAGTGGTGTAAAGTCACTAGAAGATAGTATTAAAGGTGCGCAAGATATTTTAGCTGAGAGATATGCTGAACAGCCTCGTGAACGTGAGGCGATACGTAACCAAATGCTACGATATGGACTACTAGAAACAAAGAAGACAAAAACTTTTAATGAGAATGGAACTTTTAAAAACCTTGCCTCTCAATCCGAAAAAGTTGCTTATATTCCTTCTCATAGATATCTTGCAATTATGAGAGCAGTAAAAGAAAAAGAGTTGTCGGTGAAGATTAGTACCGACATTGAGCGTATTGAGGAAAACATACGACAATATAAAATTCCGCGTCATGCATCAAGCTCAAAAGAGCTTCTGTTTGATGCATACAAAGATGGTCTTAAACGTCTTTTATTTCCGTCTCTTGAGAGAGAAGTTCACGCTGAGTTAAAAGAAAAAGCAGACCTTGCCGCCATTTCTGTTTTTGGGAAAAATCTTTCTCAGCTTTTAATGACACCACCAGTTGCTAACATGGTTCTTTTAGGAGTTGATCCAGCTTTTGTTAGTGGATGTAAGTTAGCTGTTATCGATGACAATGGGAATTATTTAGAATCTGCTGTAATCTATCCAACACAACCAAAAAATGATTATGTAGATTCTAAAAACAAAGTTTTACAACTTGCAAAAAAATATAACATTACAGGTGTAGCTATCGGTAATGGAACGGGTTCGAGAGAAACACAAGAATTTTTTGCACGACTCAACTCTGAAGAAAATGCAAACCTTAATTACACCGTTGTCTCAGAAGCTGGAGCTTCAGTCTACTCTGCTTCAAAGTTAGCACAAGATGAATATCCTAAACTCGATGTTACAATTCGTGGAGCAATTTCCATCGGACAAAGGTTACGTGACCCTATGGCTACACTGGTGAAGATAGATCCAAAATCATTAGGCATCGGTCAATACCAACACGATGTTGACCAGAAACTTTTAACAAAAAAACTTGATGATGTTACATCTGACTTAGTAAACCGTGTAGGGGTAGACATTAACTCTGCTTCTGCCGCACTCCTTTCTCATGTAGCGGGAATCGGTGCTAAAATCGCTCAAAATATTATAAGCTTTAGAGATGAAAGCGGTAACTTCACCACTAAGTCACAACTACTGAAGGTTAAAGGTTTAGGAAAAAAAGCCTATGAGCAAGCAGCTGGATTTATCAGAATAAAAAATGGTAAAAATGAATTTGACAACAGTGGAATTCACCCAGAGAGTTATTCCATTGCGAAGAACATTATTGGTGAAGACTTGGAAAAAATCGATGTAAGAAGTAAAGCATCTCTACTAAATGTGGGTCTCGCAACGCTCCAAGACATCATAAAAGAGTTAAAGAAACCTGGGTTTGACCCTAGAGAAGATTTACCTGCGATACCTTTCAAAGAAGGAATTACTGACATTAAAATGTTAAAAGAAGGAAGTTTTGTTTCAGGAGTTGTTAGAAATATCGCTGATTTTGGTGCGTTTGTAGATATTGGTCTTAAAAATGATGGAATGATTCATATCTCTAAGATGAGTGTTAAGAGAATTAAACATCCACTTGAAGTTTTATCACTGAACCAATATTTACCGCAAATAGAAGTCGTTTCTATTGACAATGAAAAAGGCAAGATAGGTTTGAGTTTAGTCTACTAAAAATTATATATTACTACAAGATGTATAATTTTCATAAGCCACTTGAGTGAATACTCTCGTGAAATTTTATCTAAAAAGTGTTAAGTACTTTGTAACATAAATAAATATTAACATTCTTTATGTCATAATTCAACTACATTAAATAATACAAAGAAGTTTACTATGGTCGACACCTCAGTATCAGAACAGTTCGTTATTAACAAAAAGCATTGTAGACCGATAGAAAAAATCTTGATTATTGAAGATTCCCTACTCCTACTTAACACTCTCAAAAACGCCTTAGATCAAGAATTTCATATCGATTGTGATATAGCTGCAAATGAAAAAGAAGCTACACATCTACTTAAAATCAATTCCTACGATTTAGTAATTGCTGATATCTATCTTCCAGATAGTTCTGGAAATTTCATAGGCTATTTGATTCGTAAAAAACATAGAATTTTAGTTATTACTGCCTCGCAAGATGAAACAAGACGAACAAAAATAGCATCATTACCCATTGTTGATTATCTTTATAAAACTGATGAAAAAAGTACTCTGAACTACCTTATAAACTCTATACGAAGATTACAAAAGAACATCAACTTACCCGTAATGATTTGTGATGATTCCAATCTTTCTAGGTTACAGCTTGCTCAACTTGTTGTACAACAAAACCTTCCATATATATGTGTAAAAGATGGTCAGGAAGCTTATGACTGTATCATTAAACATAAAACAGAGATAGCTCTCCTTATCACTGATGTAATCATGCCTAGAATGGACGGATGCGATCTTATTCGACATATTAGACATAAATACACCAGCAATGAACTACCTATTCTAGCTTTATCTGCTTCAAAAAAATCATCCATAGTTGCACAACTTCTAAAAATTGGTGCAAATGATTATGTACACAAGCCAATTAATAACGAAGAATTTTTAACCCGCATAAATATCTCTCTTGATCAATCCAGACTCTACTTAGAAAATAGGAAATTGATAGATATCTTACAAAAAATGTCAGAAACTGACTTTTTGACAAAACTATACAATAGAAGCCATTTTCACAAGACTATTAAATCTATCCAAGCACAAGCAAAAAGAAATAAATCTACCTATGGGATTATAATGTTAGATATTGACCATTTTAAAAGTGTCAATGACACTTATGGACATGAAACAGGAGATATTGCTTTAGTTTCTATCTCTAAAATACTTCTAGAGACAGCAAGAGAATCCGATACTATTTATAGATGGGGTGGGGAAGAGTTTTTGATTTTAGTGCAAAATACAAATGAAGATGAACTGTATAATTTTGCGCAAAGAATGAGACAAATAATAAAAAGTACCTCTATTTCAGTACCTAACACACCAATAGAATTCACAGTTACAATCTCTATAGGTATCGCTTTATCCACATCGAGCAATATTAATAATGCACAAAACATCATCTATAATGCAGATCAAAAGCTTTATCAAGCAAAAACAAGAGGAAGGGATTGCGTAGTCAAAGACTAAGAGCTAATCACTTAACGTAAATCTTATTGCGACCACTTTCTTTAGCTTCATACAAAGCTTGCAGTAATAGAACCTGCTTTAGGGTGCTCCAATGATTCAATATCTTGGCGTAGTTTTTCACAAATTATTTTTGCAGACTCTTGACTTGTTTCAGGAAATAAAATAACAAACTCCTCCCCACCCCATCTTGCAAAAGTATCCACATCTCTCACTTTTTTCTTCAGTGTTTGCGCTAACATAATAAGGACTTCATCTCCAATTAAATGTCCATAAGTATCATTAAAAATTTTAAAATGATCTATATCAATAAGAGCTATACTCAAGTTTCTCTTGTATCTTTCATTTCTTTCTAACTCTTTTTTTATTTTTACATCAAATTTATTTCTGTTATACACCCCAGTAAGTCCATCCATGTAAGCTTTTTCTTCTATTGTTGCTACTTTCTCTTTATGTCTTGCAATATATTTATAAAGGAGATAACCCAATAAATTCAACATAATAAAAAAGATAATTCTTATAGTGAATGTATTTTGTAATACAGTGTATATGAGGTCATTTTCCACATACGATACAATCCAAGCAAGATTCTTTTTCTTATCCAAACTCTTTATAGGTAAAAATGAAACTACTTCTATTTTCTTAGCTCTAGTCTTCATATAAAGAGAGAAACCTTCTCCTTTGATAAATCCCTTATTTATAGCATCACGAACACTATCTAAAAGTAGCTCATCTTCAAAAAAGTACCGTCTATTTTGATGCTCTTTAGATATCGAGATATAAAAATCTTTATGCTCACTACTAGCGGAATATTGAATTATGGTATCGTCTCTTTTCCAAATATTTGTCTTAAGTATATTTTTATCTACTAAAAAATGGGTATGAATTTTATTTATGTTCGTCAAATATCTTTGTAAGGTCTCACTTGAAAAAGGTACCTCCATAGCACCTAAATGTCTACCCTCAATACTAAATATTGGGAATACATTTCTAAAACCATGTGCTGTCCTCCCTTGTGTAAATCCATATACAGGAGTTTTATTTTCATTAACATACTTGATATCTTCTCTTACATTTACTAGGTTGTCTCCAAATTTATTTATCTTATGCATTCGTAAAAAAGATTCATTATTTGGCAAGATAAAGTGATATTGTAAAACCCCCTTGTATTTTCAATCTTCTATACTTTCTTCCCAAGAGCTTTACCAGTTGATTACGAATTATTTTTTTTCATTTTTATCCGCTTCTATGGCTTGAGAAAAAAGGTTCATAAACTGTAGATTTCCAATTGTTTCTTCGTACGTAACTTGAGATAGTATACATTGATGATATAAATGGATTTCGTAATGTGTTTGTAAATCACGAAGGTTTTTTTCTAAAGATTTTGAAATTCGTTCTTCTTTATTTATCTCTATAATAACATAAAGAGTAACGTTTAAAAAAATGACACCCAAGATAATGAGAGTCATGAGTACTTCCTTATTTTTTATAAACATATATCTCCAGTAAATATTATATAATAATATTTACTATTGCGTATTCAAATATCATTAATAAAGCTAGTTTTGATAGACTTAAGTGTAAAATACCTTTCATGATACAACTTTCAAATATTTCAAAAAACTATGCAAGCCAAGAGCTTTTCAACAATTTAAACTTTAAACTTAACGCAGGAACTCGTGTTGGTTTAGTAGGTCGAAACGGTAGTGGGAAATCAACACTTTTTAAAATCATTTTAGGTGAAGAAAGTGCTGATGAGGGTGAAGTAATTATCCCTAAAAACTACAAAATAGGTACACTCAAACAGCATCTCACTTTCTCAGAAGCAACACTAAGAGAAGAATCTGCACTAGCCCTTACTGATGAGATGAAATACGACACATATAGAGTTGAGAAAATTCTATTTGGTTTGGGTTTTGGACAAGAAGACTTAGATAAAGATCCTCTCTCATTTTCTGGTGGGTATCAAATTCGTATCAATTTAGCTAAACTCCTTGTAACGGAACCAAACTTACTTCTTTTGGATGAGCCTACTAACTACCTTGATATTGTTTCACTTCGTTGGCTAAAAACATTTTTACGCTCATTTGAGGGTGAAGTGATTCTCATAACTCACGATAGAAACTTTATGGACGCAGTATCTACACATACAATGGGACTCGTTCGTAAAAGAATCGAGATTATTCCAGGGGATACCCATAAATTTTATGAACAGCTCTCAGCAAATGACGAGCTTCATGCTAAACAAAAAGTAGCCCAAGATAAAAAAGTAAAAGAGCTCGAAGAGTTTATAGCTAGAAATAAGGCACGAGCTTCCACTGCTTCTCTTGCTCAGTCAAAAGTAAAACAACTTGAAAAAATGGATAGACTTGAAGACTTAGGTTTTGATAACACTCTTGAATTTGAATTTAACTATAAAGATACTCCTACAAAAGTGCTTCTTGATGTGAAAGATCTGAGTTTTGGCTATACGCCCCAAAGTATTCTTTTTAAAAATATCTCTTTCTCTCTGCAAAAGGGTGAAGTACTTGGAATCATTGGAAAAAATGGAAAAGGAAAATCAACGCTCCTTAACACTATTGCAAAAGAATTACAACAAGTAAGTGGTGAAGTTGTGTACCACGGTACAACTTCGTTTGCTCACTTTGGACAAACTAACATCGCTCACTTAAGTGCTAACAACTCTGTTATGGATGAGATTTATGTAGGAAATGCACAACTCTCTGAGGCGCAAGTAAGAAGTATTTGTGGTGGAATGATGTTTAGTGGCGAAAGTGCTAAGAAAAAAATATCCCTACTCTCTGGTGGTGAAAAAAGTCGTGTAATGCTAGGACAAATCATCGCAAGAAATGTAAATCTACTCTTTCTCGATGAACCAACTAATCATCTTGACATGGACTCTATAGAGGCACTTACAAAAGCTATACAAAGGTTTCAAGGCTCTGTTATCATTGTTACCCACTCTGAAGAATTACTTCGTCGTGTATGCGATAGACTTATCATCTTCGCTAAAAATGGTGCAGAGTACTTTGATGGTCGGTATGATGACTTTTTAGATAAGGTTGGCTGGGAAGAAGAAGATCAAGAAGAAAAAGTAAAAATTATTCCTAAGTCTAACAACAAAGAAAACAAAAAAATCAAAGCTGAGTTAGTACGTGAGCGAAACAAACTCACTTCACCACTTAAGAAAAAGATAGAAAAACTTGAAGTAAAAATTATGAAAGTTGAAGAGTCCCTTGAACTTCACCATAAAGAACTCATTGAATGTTCTAACTCAGGAGATAGCGCGACCCTAATAGATCTTTCAAAAACTGTTGCAGATGAAGAAGCACAAGTTGAAAAACTATTTGAAGAGTTTGAAGAATTCTCTATGGAATTTGAAGAGATTAACGAAAGCTATGAAGAAAGAATTGAGGAATTATCATGAGTAGAGAATTGTATTTTTTAAGATCATCCGAGCAAAAGATTGTTAAAGACATGGTAAAAATTGCAAAAATACCTCAAGGTACTGAGCCTTCTATATACACAGATTTTTACGGCTTAACTACAAAAGATTTAGGTCTCTATGCCATGGTTGACAATGAAATTGCTGGTGCTATATGGAGTAGAAAACTAGATAGAGATACTCCTCAAATGTGTGTCGCTATTGTTAAAAAATTTAAAGAACAAGGAATTGATTCTTTTATGATGGATCAGTTTTTGCAAGAGGCTGGGGCTTTGTTTGAAGCAGTGTCTATTGATATATCTGCAAAACCAAAATCATGTACATTTTATGAAAAATTTGGCTTCCAAAGAGAAACTGAAAATGATTTCCTAATGATTAAAAAGCTAGAGAAAAAAGAAGTATATCGACCAAGTGATGGATATGATCCTACAAAATGGATGGACTAAGGGACATAAACTGAAAGTTATTTTTTCCTTTGGCTTTAGCTATGTACATAGCTGCATCTGCCTTTTGAAGAAGTGTATCAGCTGATTCAGAACTACCTGAGTACACACTAATTCCAATACTTACAGAAAGTCTTAACTCATGCTCATCTATAACTAAAGGTTTGTCAAAAATATCAATGAATTTTTGTGCAATCATAGTTATAGCTTCCTTCTTGTCAAGCCCTTTTAAAATAACAGTAAACTCATCACCTGCTAAACGAGACAAAGTGTCATTTGCTCGTAAGCATGCCTGAAACTTTTTGCATACAAGCTTTAAAACAGCATCTCCCATATGATGACCAAAAGTATCATTCACTGCTTTAAAGTGGTCTAAATCCATAAAAAATAGTGTTAATGCACCCTTATCTCTTTGAAGATCCTTAATGATTTGCTCCAACCTATCCATAAAAAGAGCCCTGTTGGGTAGACCAGTAAGATAATCATGTGTAGCTTCGTACTCAAGTTCACGTGTTTTTGCTTCTAGTTGATGTTGAAGTGTAATATGTTGCGTCACATTTCTTGCGGACTCAATAATCCCTATACAATTTTGATCTTCATCAAACAGTGGTGAAGCAGCTAATTCTACATAATTATCTCTTCCATCATCGTATCTATGGTTATGTAAAACCATCATTGCTTTTTTTGACTCAAGAACATCTTTTAAGGGACATAGATGATCAACACCTTCACATGGAGTGTCTCTATAATGAGAAATTTCATAACATTTTGGGGAAGAAGGGTCAGCAAAAACTCGACTTTGAAGTTGTTTTTTCACTGTATCGTTCATAATTTCTACGTTATAATCACTCTTTATAATCATAACAGGATCAGAGATTCCATTTAAAGTTGCTTGTAAAAACTTATGTTCTTTCTCTAAGTTTTCTTGTAGCTTTTTTTTCTCTACACTGTCTATATTAAATCCAAAAAGTTTTTTTGCATTCTTTGACACATCAATAAAGTGATCTTTAGCTAAATCAAATTCCCAACTTACACCATGAAGACTCTCTAATAAAAACTCAAGATTCTCTTTCTCTTGAATATTTGCATTAATAATACTAATAAGTTCTTGTTTAGTTAAATGTTCCATATTATAAGTATTATATCCTAATGATGCCTTCATTATTAAAGTAGCTTCTCAATATCTTCTTCTAATTTATGAGGGTTTGTAGATGGAGAGAATCTTTCTATAACATTTCCCTCTTTATCTATTAAAAACTTTGTGAAATTCCATTTTATAGAATCAAACCACAAAATTCCACCTTTTTTCTTTTTCAAATATTTGTAGAGTGAATCAGCTCCATCGCCATTAACCTCAATTTTAGAAAACATATCAAAATGTACATCGTATTTACTTGTACAAAAGAATTTAATTTCTTTGTTTGTACCCGGCTCTTGTTTTGAAAATTGATTTGAAGGAAAACCTAAAACCATAAACTCCTTCTTTTCATACTTTTGAAAAAGCTTCTCTAAACCCTCGTATTGATACGTCAAACCACACTCACTAGCTACGTTGACAATGAGTAAAACTCTTCCCTTATACTTACTAAGAGGAACTTCTTTGCCATCAATGTTTAGCATACTGAAATCATATATATTCATACTATTATCCTCTGCCGTTACGATACTTATAAATGCTACTAAAGCAAGAAAATACTTCATCATTTCGGTCCTATTATAATTTATTTATGCTAGTATAATATAACAATAACAAATTGAGGTTAAAAGATGAATTTAGATAAAGTAGTAGCAGGTTTTTTTATTATCCTTGCCATGACATTAAACTTTGGTTTTTGGTATGGCGATCCGCTTGATATGAATATGCACTCTAAGTATGTACTTTTTGCAACGATAGTGGTTAACTTAATCGCTAGCGTTTTAAAACTAGGAGACAAAACACAAATTGGTTCTGTTTTAATTGCTACGAGCTTAGTTGCAGTTTTACAACTTCTCGCAGCTGCTACAATCTGGACAATTTTTAGTAGCGATACGGTACTTATTGATGCCGCACACTTTGGTGTTATTATCTCTTTAAGTGCTGGAGCACTTTTAGCAAATGTGACTTCAGTAATCCTCTATGTTGGCGATACACTCAAGTCAAAAAGATAATCCATAATGAATGAAAGCTCACTCTGGATAGTATTACAAAAGATGCGATTACCCTTTGTCGTCATCTTAATTACATACACCATTGCTATGACTGGTCTCATAATGATTCCGGGAGAAGACCTCAATGGTAATGTACATTATATGTCCATATTTGATGCTTTTTATTTTGTTACTTATACAGCTACAACTATTGGTTATGGTGAACTTCCTTTTCCTTTTACATACAACCAAAAAATATGGGTTAGTGTCTCTATTTATCTCGTAGTTTTAGGATGGTTTTATAGTATCGGTACCCTTATTTCACTTCTTCAGAACAAAATTTTTATTAGTGAAATAGCTATAGCTAAGTTTCAAAGGGCAGTAAGACATATTGAAGAAGATTTTGTCATTGTGCTGGGCTATAATGAAACAACAAGAAAAATTATCAGACGCCTCCTTAACGCTAAAATGCGAGTTGTGGTTATTGAGATGCAACAAGAAAGGGCTGAGTATCTTCAACTTGAAGGTTTTATACCAAATGTTCCTATCTTGGTAAAGGATGCTCATAATCCTATCGCCCTAGAAAATGCCGGAATCAAACGTAGAAACTGTAAAGGTATTATCTCCATATTTGAGGATAATGCACTCAACCTTAGGATTACGCTCTCCTCAAAACTACTTAACCCTCATGTCAATGTAATAGTCAAATCAACCACAAATGAGGAAACAGAAAACCTTATTGACGCTGGAGCAGATATAGTTGATAATCCTTTTTCAATCATCGCTGATCAACTGCAGATGTCTCTCACAGCTCCAAGTTTATTTAAACTAGAAAATTGGTTATACCAAAGGGATACACTTGAATCAAAAACATTTTCTATACCTAATACAAACATTATTATCTGTGGTTACGGACGTTTAGGAGCTAGTATCACAGCTATGTTTATGAAAAATGGCATTCATCCAACAGTCATTGAATCAATTGATTCTCGAGTAAAATCTGCTAATTATGCTGGTGTAAAAAATATTATCCATGGAAATGCTGATGATCACTACTATCTCGACACAGCCAATGTAGCGGAAGCAGAACTCATTATCATCGCAACTGAAAATGATACTACTAATCTTTCAATCCTCTCAACTGTCAAAAAAGTAAATCAAAAAGCACTAATTGTAGCGAGGGAAAATGAGATTACTGATTTTTCTATCTTTTCTCAAGCTAAAATCGATCATCTTTATATTCCCGAGCGGATTCTTATCCAAAAAACGACGAATTCACTTTCGAATCCTTTGAGTGACACACTCATAGGTATACTGCCCGCTAAAGATGAAGCATGGGGTCAAGACCTACTGGTTGAGCTCATACAAAAAATCGGGGTGGATCCATTAGCATATGAGCTTTGTATCACAAAAGATGATGCTTATGAAATTCATAAATACCTCAAAGAAGATGAAAATTCAATTCAACTAGAGACATTAAAGTTATCTAGAAGAGATAGAACTCAAAAAAACAATGTTGTTGTACTACTCATACTTCGTGATAAAGAAGAGATTCTTTTACCAAGTGATGATATACAGCTTCAGATAGATGATAAAATCCTCTTTGCCTGTGATGAGAATGCCATAGATGATATTGAGCATATCGTAAACAATGCCTATGAATTCCAATACATTATTTCAGGAAAAGAAAAAAAGCTCTTTCGTCTCTAAAGAACCCAAACAGAGAATTTTTTATTCTTAATTTTTCCATTTGAGAGTTGTTTTTTGGCCTTGTCTATAAACTCTCTTTGGATTGCTACATAAGCTTGTCTATCATAAATATCTATCTTGCCAATAGCACTTCCTGCCAATCCACCCTCAGCAGTTAAAGCTCCAAGTAAATCCCCAGCACGCAACTTATCTTTCTTTCCACCTTCTATAACAAGTGTTACATTTTTAGGTTTCATCTCAAAAGTATTTGATTTACTCAAAGCATCTGCATCTTCAAAGCTACGGTTATCAGCTCTATATTCCATTGCATTCTCTGTTTCATATGTATCATATAAAGTGATTGCAATTCCCTCAGCACCTGCACGACCAGTTCTCCCTATACGATGCGTATAAGTTTCAAGAGTATGAGGTAAGTCAAGGTTGACTACCATAGATAATTCTTTTATATCTAGTCCACGAGCGGCTACATCTGTAGCTATTAAAACAGGACAAGACTTGTTAGCAAACTGAACTAAAACATCATTTCTTTCATACTGTTCTAAATCCCCATGGATAGCTAAAGCATCTATCTTATTTTTAGATAAACTCTCCGCTAAATCTTTTGCTGCTATTTTTGTGTTGGTGAAGACAATGATGTTTTCAGGCTTAAAAGTACTAAAAACTTTTATGAGAGTATCTGTTTTGTTCTTTGACTCATAAAATATTTCTTGAATTTTGTTCTGTACTTCTGTTGAAGTAGTTTTCACACTCACGGGATCTCTTTGGATTCTGTTACTTATAAAAGTAATCTCATTCGTGTATGTTGCTGAGAAAAGTAATGTTTGTCTTGTACGAGGAGCATACTCTAGAACTTTATCAATCTCTTCAATGAAACCCATATCTAACATTCTATCTGCTTCATCAAGCA
This sequence comes from Sulfurimonas sp., assembly GCF_047622445.1. Classification (GTDB taxonomy): domain Bacteria; phylum Campylobacterota; class Campylobacteria; order Campylobacterales; family Sulfurimonadaceae; genus Sulfurimonas. Next base: position 12,518 of record NZ_JBLHOE010000047.1, on the reverse strand, counting down.
CTAAAGTCTCAAGATTCTCTAAACTCAATGTTTCTTTGCCAAGATGCTTTAAGATACGTCCAGGTGTTCCAACAATAATATGTGCTCCATGTTCTAGGGAACCAAGTTGTGGACCAAAAGCCGCACCCCCACAAAGCGTAAGGATTTTAATATTGTGCGCGAATTTTGCGATGACACGTAACTCTTTAGCAACTTGATCAGCTAATTCACGAGTAGGACAAAGTACAAGTGCTTGGACTCTAAACTTCTTTACTTTGAGTTTATGAAGGAGTCCTATTCCAAAAGCGGCAGTTTTCCCACTTCCTGTTTTAGCTTGAGCAATAACATCTTTACCGTCTAAAATCAAAGGAAGAGTTTCAGATTGAACAGGTGTCATATCTGTATAACCTATCCTATCAAGGTTGTCCGTCATATCTGAACTTAGAGAGAGTGTATTAAATTTTGTTGACATTAGTAGATTTCCTTTACACGACCAACTTCACCACTCATTAAACGAACTTTAATTCCATGAGGGTGGGATGGGGATTTTGTCAAAATATCTCGGACGATGCCATCTGTTAAATAGCCTGTATCTTGATCTTGTTTGAGCACAATAGCTACGCTTGCACCACTTTTAATATCTTTTCTTTGGATTGGGTTCATTGATGTACTTCTTTGAGGAGTTAATTAGTAAAATTATAGCACATTACTCAAGATTTAGTCATTTTATACATTATAAGTGAAGCAGCTACTCCTACATTAAAACTTTTTACACCCTCTTGCATCTCTATACTTACTATCTCATCACACATATCAAGAATTTCCCTAGAAATACCTTTTCCTTCATGACCCATAAGTAGTACCCACTTTTTCGGTACCTCTAGTTCCATTAGAGGAGTAGAATCATCACTCAATTCCGCTGCAAAAACTTTATATCCTTTGTCCTTTAAAGAACTAATTGTAGTAAAAATATCTTCGTAAATATTATATTTTAACTTACTAGTATAACCCATAGAGACTCGTAAAGCTCGTCTACCATAGGGATGTGGAGAAGTCTTAGGAACGAGGTATGAATGTACACCTAAACCTGCCATTGATCTTGCTATTGAGCCAATGTTTTCAGTTGATGTTATGTTATCTAACATAAGAATATTATCATCTAGGTTATCTAGCTGACTTTCCTTAGGTCTTACTCCATGCATCATACAGTTATGGTGAATTTTATGCCCTACAATACTTTGCATAAGTTCTTTCTCGCACACATAAAGTATAGGAATATTTTTCTTTTGAATAAGTTCTTTAAAGCTGTCATAATATTCTTGTGTAGCTAAAATACTATGTACTTTAATATCACTCTCAAGTAGTAGATTAACTACTTTTGGCGAATCTGCTATAAAGCTATTTTTGTTATCAAAAGCATTATCTCGAAGTGTTTTATAGACTTTAAGTTCTACTATATTTATATCGTCAATTTTCACTAGGTTCAATTCTGTTCCTGTTAAATATTTATCACGAGAATTATATCCTAAAACTATAGAATAGATAGGATGTACTTATTCTTTAGTTTTTGCTATAATTATATAAAATATAACTTAATTTCTTTTTTATAAGTATAGCTAGGATTCAGAAATGGCAAAGCCAAATGTTTTAATTATCGATGATAATACTAAGAACATCCAGCTAGCTGCTAATGTACTAAAATCAACAAGTCTCTACCAAATATTTTTCGCTACAAGTGGTGAAAAAGGAATTGAACAACTTAAGTCACGTGAGTATTCTCTCATATTACTTGACATAAATATGCCCGGAATTGATGGTTATCAAACAGCCCAAATCATCAAAAACGACCCTTTACAAAAACAAATACCCATCATTTTTCTCTCAGCAAATGCAAATAAAGAAAGTATACACAAAGGTTTTGAGTCAGGCGGTGCAGATTATGTAACCAAACCTTTTGATGAAGCCGAGCTTATTCACCGCGTACATACCCATGTAGAACTTTTCAACTCACGCCAAAAACTTCAAACAGAAGTGGATGATACAAAAGTATTACTAGAACAATACAAAGAAGCAGTTGATGCAGGTTCTTTGGTTTCCAAAACCAATCCTAAAGGCTATATTACCTATGTCAACGATAAATTTTGTGAAACAAGTCAATATATGAGGAAGGAACTCCTAGGAGTCAATCACAACATAGTAAGACATCCCGATGTAGAAAAAAGTGTTTTTAAAGATTTATGGGACACTATACAAGCCAAAAAAACATGGTCGGGTATTATCAAAAACCGAGCTAAAGATGGTACTGCTTATTATGTCGAGTCAACTGTTATGCCAATACTTAACGCTAATGGCGAAACCATAGAATACATTAGTATACGGACAGATGTAAGTAAAGAGATTCAGTTAAGAGAAGAGATCGTTTCTTCTCAAAAAGAAATACTTCACACCCTCGGTGAACTAGGGGAATGGCGTTCCAAAGAAACGGGGAAACACGTCAACAGAGTTTCATTGTTTTCTGAGGTTTTAGCGCTTGCCTATGGTTGTAGCGAAAAAGAAGTCCAACTCTTAAAAATGGCTTCACCAATGCACGACATCGGTAAAGTAGTTATCCCCGATAACATCCTTTTAAAACCTGAAAAACTCACAAGCGAAGAATTTGAAATAATGAAAAATCATGCTACTTACGGCTGGGAAATCTTTCATAAGTCAAAACACGAGCTTTTACAAACTGCGGCACTTATCTCTTATGAGCATCATGAAAGATGGGATGGAAATGGATACCCTCGTGGATTACGTGGTAAAGACATTCATCTTTTTGGTCGTATCACTGCTGTTGCCGATGTCTTTGATGCCCTTAGTCATGACAGAGTTTATAAAAAAGCGTGGACTATTGAAGCCTCACTTGACTTTATAAGAGAACAAAGTGGCAAAGCTTTTGAACCAAAAATAGTTGACTTACTTCTTCAAAACATTGACACGATTATCGAGATAAAAACACTCCACGCAGACTAATGAAAAAGAAAATTTATTCTTCACTTATCCTCCTTATTATTATAAGTATCTCCATTCTAGTAATGATTCTACCAAGTTTTCTTACCAAAGGAGTCTCTAGAGTTTCGCTCCATAAAGAGTTACAACTTCCTTTATTACTAGATGATGAAAAAGAAATTAAACTTGTCTTTTTTGGCTACGTAGGTTGTGTTGATATTTGTACCCCAAGGCTTCAAGCTTTAAATGAGTTTTATAATTCTTTGAGTGAAGATGCAAAACAGACAGTTGGTATTACGTTTATAGATATTTCCATTCCATCTGACACAACACTTCCAAATAGTTTTGCAAAGTTTTTTAACAAAGACTTCAAAGGTATTTATCTTGATAACAACACTATGAGAGCATATACAAAAGCTTTTCAAGTCTATTTTTCCAAGAGTTTACTCAACAAAAAAGAGTTTGACCACTCAACAAATCTTTATCTGATTAAAAAAGAAAACAACAAAAAATACTTGAGATTTGTGTATAGTGCATATCCTTTTGATTTTAAACAAATACACTCTGACATAGAGGAACTCGAAAGTGAATAAGCAAACTACAAGAACAAGCTATGACTACTTTATGCTTAAGCTTGTTTTATACCATTGGCTCATAACTTCAACAATTACAGCATATCTTTTTGATGCTTTTTATCTTGGTTTTTTTGGAGGAGGTTCATTAGCTTTAGTGACATACATTGCACATAAGTTCTTTCCACAAACACAAGTATATAAATATGTTATGGCCCTCGTTCTCCTTACATTTTCTATTATTATGATTCAACAAAGTGCTGGTAGAATTGAGATGCATTTTCATATCTTTGGAGCCTTATCCTTTCTTGTAATATACAGAGACCATAGAGTCATTACAGTTGGTTCGCTATTTATTTTAATCCACCACTTTATATTTAACTACTTACAAGAGTTTAATATATCTATCTTTGACACACAAGTAATTATATTTAACTATGGCTGTGGATTAGATATAGTACTACTTCATGCAGCTTTTGTTATCTTTGAATGGTTTGTACTTTTTCGTATCTTACAAAGAATGGACAAAACATATGCTGAATTACAACGAACGAAAGAAGCCCTAGAGTCGGTAAATAAAAACCTTGAGGGAATAGTTCATTTACGAACAGAAGAACTTCAAATCGCTAAAGAAGAAGCTGATTCTGCAAACAATATGAAATCAGAATTCTTAGCAAATATGTCACATGAGATTCGAACACCAATGAATGCAATCATTGGCTTTACCGATATACTCTCAAAAGAAATAAAGGATGATATACATTCAAATTACATCAAGTCAGTGCAAGATAGCTCTAAAATTTTACTGACTATCATTAACGATATTCTTGATTTGTCTAAAGTTGAAGCTGGAAAAATGCAACTAGAGTTTGTACCCACGAGTATGGAACTACTCATCGATGAGCTTAAAAGTGTTTTCTATCATAAAATCAAAGCAAAAGGATTAGAGTGCAACATCTATGTTGATAAAAATGTCCCCAAAGTCTTAATACTTGATGAGATAAGAATCAGGCAGATCCTTATTAACCTCATCTCTAATTCCATAAAATTCACTCATGAGGGCTCCATAAATATTACAGTTACTACCTCATCTAGGCTCAACAACACAACAAACCTCATCCTTGAAGTACAAGATACTGGGATAGGTATGGATGAAGAGCAACAGCAACATATGTTTGAAGCCTTTACACAACATACGAATCAAAGTACTCAAACTTATGGTGGAACAGGTCTTGGTTTAGCCATCATTAAACAACTAACCCAACTCATGAATGGTAAAATTGTACTTAAAAGTAAAAGGGATGTTGGCTCAAGCTTCATTATTACACTTCATGACGTAATAATTAGTGATGAAGAGATTACTCACTTTAATATAAGAAACTCAGAAATTAATTTTAAAGCATCTACTGTTCTTATAGCAGATGATATTGAACTTAACCGTAAGCTTCTTCATGAATACCTCAAATCAACACCATTAACACTTATAGAAGCTAAGGATGGTCAAGAAGCTATAGATATCGCGAAAAATCAAGATGTAGACTTAATTCTTATGGATATTAAAATGCCTCGTAAAAATGGTTATGAAGCGACAAAGGAGATAAAGAATTTTAAAGATATACCAATTATCGCTGTTACCGCCTCTGTAATTTCGCAAAAGGATAATACACAAAACCTTATCTTTGATGATTTTTTACATAAACCTGTCAAAGAGTATAATCTCAAACTCGCGATGTCTAAGCTCATAGACGCTGAAATACAATCACTTAATCATGAAAATATCGAAGAAGAGGAAGGATATCTTTCACTAGAGGGGCACAAAGGTCTACAAGATTTACTTCAAAAAGCTTCGAGTGAGGGTGACATAGAGATGATTCAAAGTTTTGCTGATGCGCTAAGTGTATCTGCAAAAGAAAATAACATTGAAGTTTTCAAGACTATGGCTACCAAGATATCCTCCGCTGTTAGCAGCTTTGATATTGGCGAATGTGAAAACTTGATGAAGCGATTTAAGTAAGTTGAATACTCTCAATATCAGCTACTTTTTCTACAGCGAAGATACGAAGATCTTGCTTGTGTATCTGATAAAGAACACTATCCTTACCCAACACTTCATCTAAGATATCATTTATTTTTTGAGTAGGAATATCTTCTTTACTTAAGATAACAAAATCATCCCCAAATACTCTAAAAATATATGTATTCGTAAGATTCTTTATTAATATATTGCCAATGGACTTTAAAAGTGAATCCCCTTGTTTCCATCCATTATTTTTATTGTATTGACTAAAGTCTTTTAATGAGACAATACTTATATAATCAAAAAACTTTTCCTGTGCGTTTTTCATTAAAACAACATCCAAATAGTTTTGGTTGTATGTATTACTCAAGCTGTCTTTATAAAAGTATGCGAAGCGTTCTTCTTCGAGTTTAGTTTGTGGGAGTTGGTTTACATTTTCATCTATATGTATATCTTTAAGTGCAAAAAGTGCACTCTTTACCACCTCTGGGTCAAATTGTATTCCGCTTAAGGTTCGCATTTCATGTAAGGCTTCTTTAACTGTTTTTCGTGCTTTATATATTCTATTTGTGGTCATTGCATCAAAAGAGTCTGCAACTATTATAATTCGAGCAAGCTTTGTTATCTCATTTTCTTTTAAGCCTCGAGGATAACCTTTGCCATCATATCTTTCATGATGAGAATATACTATTTCAGCTAATGAATTAAACATAGGTATTGTGCTTAAGAGCTTATAACTTACAGTTACATGACCTTGTATAAGTTTGTATTCCAAATCATTTAAGCTTTTAGGATTGAGTAAAACCGCATCAGGTGTAGCAATTTTTCCAACATCATGTAAGATTCCGGCTTGATGAATTAATGTACACTCTTGCTTTGTGTAACCCATCTCCTGGGCTATAAGCTCTGAGTATTTTGCCACTCTTCGTGAGTGTCCTGCTGTATAGGTATCACGTTGTTCTATCATACTAACCATAGACTCGAGTGTTTTCTCATAATTATTTTTTTGATAATCAACCAAGTCTTCTAGCTCACGTGTTTTATCTGCAACTAGCTCAGAGAGGTGGAGTTTATACGCCTCATTTTCTTTGTACATAACTATTTTCTGCGCAGATTTAAAAAGTTCATAATTGAGTTGTTCCATATTAAATGGTTTTATAATGTATCCATCCACTCCATCTTTTATAGCACTTAGCATATAATTAGATTCAGTGTGCGCTGTTGTAATGAGGATTGCTTGGTTTTCATTGATTTTTTTTATAGCTTCTATCATTTCTATGCCATTCATTCGTGGCATAGAAAGATCTGTTAAAACTATGTCAAATTCATTTTCTTCGTAGGCTTCTAAACCCTCTTTTCCATCTGAGGCACTCACAATTCTTTTGAATATTTTTTGCAAGTATGTATTCATACTTTTTTGAATCTCAGGGTCATCCTCTACATATAGAATAGATAAGTCCTTAGAAATTTTAAGTAAACTTTGAATGTCATTCATGATCTATACTTTTTGGTAACTCTATTGTAAAACAAGTACCTATACACTTACGAGAATACATTTCTCCTTCATATATATTCTTCATACAAAGCACTCCATAAAGATGTTTTTCAATAATTGTTTTGCTCATATATAGCCCTAATCCTGTTCCATTCTTAACATCTTTTGTGCTGAAGTATGGCTCAAATATATGGGGTACATCATTATCTTTTATACCTCCGGCATTATCACAAATCTGAATTTTCAATCCATCTAATATTTCTTCTATTACAATAGATATAACTTTTGATTCTTGTATTTGCTCTTGAAGTGCTTCTTTCGCATTTTTAATAATGTTTATAAGAACCTGCATTAACTCTCTTGAATACGTTTTAATTTCTAAGCTTTGAGGAACATCAATATCTATCTTTATATTGTTGTTTTCCAAAGATTTCCCAATTACAGCTAGTGTATCATCTAGCACATTCCCTATCAGAGTATCTGATGCTACTTTATCAGGTTTGAAAAAATCTCTAAAGTCATCAATCGTTTTTGATAGTTCTTGCGTCTGCTTAAGAATACTTTTAGAAATCTCTTTAAGCGCTGCGTCATTTGTTGTCTCTAACTCTATATCTACTAAAATATTACTTGCATCCATAGCAATCACGCTTATAGGTTGTCTCCATTGATGCGCTATCATGGAGATCATTTCACCCATAGCAGCATGACGAGACTGGGCTATCATCATATCTTCTTGCTCTTTAATTTTATTTTTGAAAAGTTCTTCTTTTGTTAAATCAACAGAATTTCCTACAAGACCTAGTATATTTCTTTCCTTATCATACAAAGGAGATTTAATTGTTAAAAAGTATACTCTAGTGCCATCGGGATAGGTTACCCACTCATAATTCTCTTTGGATTTTTTAGAATCAAGCATCTCAACATCTTTAGCCCTAAAAAATTCGGCTATTTCTTTATCAAAAAGTTCATAATCACTCTTGCCGAGTAAATCTTTTTTTTCAAGTCCTATAAACTTCTCAAAAGCTTTGTTAGACTCTATATACCTAAACTCACTATCTTTGACAAAGATTAAGTTTTCAACGGAATTTATAGTGTTATCTAGAAGGGTTCCTAGTTTCTTTATCTCAAGTTCTTGTATTTTATTTTCTGTAATATCTGTGTGAAAACCTATCATTCTAATAGCTTTACCATTAGCATCAAATATGGTCTGTCCACGATCAAGTATCCATACCCAATGACCATCTTTATGCCGTAGTCTATGTATACCGTTGTATGGCATACCAGGTTTTTTATGGGTACTTAAAATCTCCGCTTTAGTTTTTTCTAAATCATCTATATGTACACGATCTTCCCACGAGGCGAAGTCATTAGGAAGTTCATCGTCTGTATATCCAAGCATCTCTTTCCATCTTGAGGAAAAATATATCTCGTTCGTCAGTAAATTCCAATCCCAAAGGCCATCACCACTTCCATTCACTGCAAATTCAAATCTTGCATTGGTTTCTGCAAGCTTTTTTCTGCTTTTTTCAATTTGCAAAATATATCTTCGAAGTGTCACAACTATATAAATAAATAAAGATAGAGAAAGTAGGATAAATGTAGTCCCTATAATATACCCTTTTGCGTAGCCATGCTCTATTTCCATATGGTGTACACTAATGATACTTAGAAAAACGATAAAAATACTCAATATAGCCGAGAGTATCGTAATACTTATAAATGTTTTATCTCTTCTAAGAATTTTCATATTTACTTACCTGTAGGATAGAGATTTTCTAATAAGTCACTTCCACATTCAAGCTCAGAGAGCCAATCTAAAAACTTGTCAGTATCCTCACCTTCAAAAACTAAACCATGCTGAGGAGCTATAGTTTGTACATCTAAACTTTTAATCTGAGAGGCCCATGCCCGGCAAAGTTTATTCGAGCCCATATACCTTTGATGAAAAGCAAGTAAATGTTCTTTATGCTCTTCGAAACTCCCTACCTTTTTGTAGCCATCTGGCGAAGAAACAATCGCAGCCCCAATATCTCCAGAAAACACTACCTTAGATTTTGTGTCATACAAAGAAAAATTTCCAGGTGAATGTAAAAAATGTGCTGGAATAAATGTGAGTGAATCTTCACCAAAATTTAGCCTAGCCCCATGATCAGGTAAACTCATCACTCGGTCCATCTCCATAAAACCATAGTGAGACATAAAGCGAACCCATAAACTCGACATAATAAACTTTGCTTTTGTAACTAATGCCCACTGTGCGATAGAACCTGATACATCAGGATCTTGATGTGAGAGAAATATGAATTTAATATCTTTAATCTCTACGTGCTCGCTCACTTCTTCATATAGCTCATCAAAAATTGATTCACTACCAGGATCAATTAAAACACCCACACCATTTTGAACAATAAGATACTGATTAACAGAAAGAAAAGAATCTTCATGCGACTCATCATCAAAACCAAACATGACACATTTATGGTGTCCATCATCATAAAGTACTTTTGTTTTATTATCCATTTTGCATTCCTTTAAATTCTCTAATAATTGCCATTTGTCTTGTACTAATGTACTTTATAAGGTCGCTTTTTTTCGCCTCCATAAATAAAAGTACAAGCTGGAAACTATGTCGTAACTCTTCTTTTCTTAGTATTGTTGCCTTTGTATGAAAAATAAATGGTCTTTTATTCATCTCTAAAACTATATCTAATGTTACTTCATAGCCCACATCTAAACCTGCTGGAATAGCATTTAATTTTAATCTTACCGCATCAAGAGAAAGGTCTTCAATACTAACATCACCATGAAACTTATTTTCACCAACAAACATAGACACCGAATGTTTTTCTTCTGGGACTACACGCACAGTTTTTCTCATAATAGGTGAGGATTTAACAAATCTAAATTTATTAAATTCAATAACTTGCTTCTCAAAACTCATCTTCGATACATCTGAACATTCGATTGCAAAAGGAAATACTTCCGAACTTAAAATCGTTTTTTGTTCTACCTGTATCCCTTTTTCTTGTAAATATGTTGTTTTAATTCGAAGTGAAGTTTTACCAATCTCGTCCATCAAAGCATCATTCGTAACACTTAAACCTTTATAATAGTTGTGTGCAGTTACTTTTCCACTGTTTCTTTTAACCACCTCTAGTAAATCCAACAATACTTTCCTATCTTGGAGTTGCTCATCTTTTCTTGTTTCATTTTGATCAAAAAGCTTCAAAAGATTTAACTCTGTTATATCATCAAAGGATAGAATACCGTGGTCTCTCTTTTTCGGGATTAATTGATACTTCACAATAAAGTGCCTAAATTTATGCTTTGTATCTTTAAGCTTTACATGAAATAACTTCTTTTGGGTTTCTTGGAGTTTTGCTAAACAATCTACTGCATCACTGGGAAAGAGGAAACCATCATGTTCTAAAAATTGCGAACTTAGTTCACCAAATTTTTCTTTAAAATCAGATATCTTTTCTAATCTAAAAAAATCTAAAAAAACTTGGTTTGCAAATATAATTTCATCACGTTCCATCATAACAACCATAGAACTTTGATAACTCACTATACTCTCTAAATTATCATAAAATAGCTTCTTATCTCTTTCTTGTTTCATCTCTTTGACTACATCATATAAAACATCTGTAAGTTCACCTAACTTAACTGGCTTTTTTAAAAATCTAAAAACCTTATTTTCTAAGGCTTGGAATAAGTACTCTTTATCATCAAAGGCAGAAAGAATAATAATTTTTGTTGAAGTATCAATCTGTCTGAGATATTTTGTGAAAGTTATACCATCCATTTTTGGCATTTTAATATCTGTAATAACGAGAGGGTAATGTCGAAGATTAAATTTTTCTAATGCTTCTTTGCCGTCTTGAGCAATCTCTACTGTATTAAAAAATTTTTGGAGTAACTTAAAAACATTCTGTCGTAATGCTTCATTATCTTCCACATATAATACACTAAATTCTTTTGAAAGTGTTCGGAGTTGCTTCAAATCATTCATGTAGATCCCTCATGGATATTATAATAACATATCCTTATGTCCAAAACTCTTAAGAACCATTTAAATCTCTCTCTAAATTGTTAACATTTTCTATACTTAGTAAAATAACATCTTGAATTTCTTTTTCTGCAACCTTATATCTTTTGGAAAAAGCAACTATCTCAGCAACATTAAATTCTTCTATGTCACGTACAGTTTTATACAACATCCCTAAAGTTCCCTTATCATACAAAAGTGCATCACGAGATAATTCAGATACATGAATATGTTCTAAAACATCTTCTAGTCGTGCTTTAAATATAGATCCAACAAGGGATAAGACCCCAACAAGATATGCTTCACCTAAAGCATTACTTCTAACACTTGGCTTTAAAACCTTAAGCAAGTTTTGCATCAACTGGGTTCTATTTTGTACCATCAACATAAGTGGTGAAACATTTTTACTAGGACTCACTGATTTAGAGTAAATCATCAGCATTAGCCACTGAGAAAGTGGTTTTCTACCAACTAAAGTTAAGATATGGTGAATAGAAGATATACGATTATTAAAACTAAAATGAGCTGAATTAATAAACTGTATAAGCTGTAAACTCAAAGCGTGATTTCTCTCAAACTCTGATGCAATTTCATCAATAGATGTGTCATGAAGAAGCATGTTGTAGAGTTTTAACACATTAAACTGAGTAGGGTCAAACTTTTCATTTTCTAGTATCTGTGGTTTTGCAAACCAATACCCCTGATATAGATCACATTCTAAATCTTTTGCAGTTTCATATTGATACCTATCTTCAATTTTTGTAGCAACCACTTGTATACGATGATCTTGAAGTTCTACAATTAAATCTTTATCTTCTAAGCCCATATCTGCATAAATATTGATTTTAAAATACGATAGTTTATCCATAAAAATTTCATATCTTAAGATATTTTCTTTACTTAAGTCTGTGTCACTTATTCCTAAAGAAAAGCCTAATGCATATAGTTGTTCAATTCTTTCTATTACCTTTTCGGTAAGCTCAATATCATCAAATAAAGAAAGTGTAAAGAAGTCTGTTGGAATAGTTTTTATAAGGTCACTCATTAAAAAACGTTCATCAACTTTGATAAAAGCTTTGTGCTCACTCAAAAAATCTCGTGTTCCAAACTTATTTAAAACAGAGTTTATAACCGAAGCACTTGCGTAACGATTTTTTGAAATATCACTTTTTTTATGTGCATCTACATATAAAATTTCATAGGCTTCAAGTTTTTCTTCTATACAAACTATTGGTTGTCTTGCTAAATAAACATTACTCATTCTTTTCTCCAACATACATTAACAATTATAACTTTAATTTATTTTCTACTTATGAATCTATTTTTGAATACCATATTCGTCTGCTCTTTGGAGAATATATTGTGCATAAGGGATCATAGTACTTGACTCTAACATCTTAGCGTCATTTACTCCTATAG
>NZ_JBLHOE010000046.1:0-26819 GCF_047622445.1 Sulfurimonas sp. | reverse complement strand
TATACCAAGATGGATAATATCAACTAAGTATTTTCTTTCTTCAGTTGCGGACATGATGATTATTTTTTGTTCTTTATTCATTTCAAGTATAGCTTTACTCATAGCAATTCCATCGAGGTTTGGCATATAAATATCACTGATTACGATATCATGATATTTATATCTTTCTTGATAATTTTGTGTATAAAGTTTTAGACCTTCTTCACCATCTGCTGCGGTATCTACATGTCCAAATATTTTCATAAAAAACTTTGTTGTTCTTTCACGAAGATCTGTATCATCTTCTACATAAAGTATTTTTAAATTTTTAGCTATTTCTTTTAGGGACTGAACCTTATTAAAACTTTTCACTTTTTTTCCTGTACTTCTTAGACTATTAACTCAGTCTTAGTATTACCTTGAATCAACAGTTCTTCAACATCTAAAATCAAAGCAATTTCACCACTACCCATGATAGCACTTCCAGAGAGTTCTTTGATCTTAGAAAGCGTAGCTCCAAGTGATTTGATAACAACCTGCTGTCTTCCTATAAGGTCGTCCACTAAAATAGCGTATTTGCCTTTTTCACTCTCTACACACATCAGTGTAGATTCAGATATTTCAGGTTTATCTTCACTTATCTCAAGAACATGGTTTAGTCTTACTATTGGAATCATTTCACCTCTTAAGTCTACAAACTCTCCCTGACGTTTAATAGAGTGAATAATGTCTTTAGATGGTTTAAATGATTCTAAAACAGAAAGAGTAGGAATAATGAAAGTATCATTTGCACTCTTAACTAACATCCCGTCTATAATTGCTAAGGTTAAAGGAAGTAAGATAATAAAGGTTGAACCTTTTCCTACTTCTGACGTGATTTCAACACGACCATGAAGTTTTTCTATGGATGAGCGTACAACATCAAGTCCTACACCTCTTCCTGAGATATCACTGATGACATCTGCAGTTGAAAAACCTGCTTGCATGATAAGAGCAAACACTTGTGAATCACTCATTTCATCATCTGCATTAATCAGTCCACGTTCAACAGCCTTTGAAAAGACCTTGTCCCGGTTTATACCACGTCCGTCATCTGATACTTCAATCGCAATATTTCCACTTCTATGGAATGCTTTTAGCGTTATAACGCCTATAGCCGTTTTTCCTTGTTCTAGTCTATCTTCTGCATTATCTTCTATACCATGGTCAATCGCATTTCTCATAATATGAATAAGAGGATCAGAAAGAGCATCAACCATTGTTTTATCAATTTCTGTTTCTGATCCCTCAATTTCAAGAGATATCTCTTTATTTACTTTCTTTGAAGCATCACGAGCAACACGTTTCATTTTCTCAAAGGTATCGCTTACTGCAACCATTCTCAATGACATAACACGGCTTTGTATAAGTCGTGTTATTTTTGAGAGAATATTCATAGTTTTGTTAACACCCTCATTCTTAATTTTTTTAATATCTTCGCTCTCTGCTATATAGTTTTGAGCAATTACAAGTTCACCGACTGAATCAAATAGTTCATCTAGTTTGTTTGTATCAATCTTTACAAATGAACGGGCATCATTTTTTCTTCTAGCAACAGTCGCTGGTACTTCTTTATCTTCTTTTCTCTTACCGAACTTAATATCTTCATCTCTAAGAACTTTAGGCTCAGGCTTAGTAACTATCTCTTTTGGGATATGTATAAACGTATATTCACTCTGCTCAATATACTCAAATATCTCCTCAATATCGTTTGATGCTTTATCGCTTGATAAAAATACATCAACTTTTTTAATAGTGTTTATCTCAGGATTAAACTCGCCAAGTGGAGTAATGTCATTCATATCCCACCAAGACTCCAGGATAGTTCCCTCTTCACTTAAAAGTTTAAATATCTTTGCATGATCGAAACCTCGAAAATATATATCATCATCAAGTGTTAGTCTTATATGATAAAGCTCTTGAGCATCTTCTACTAAAGCTTTCATACGATTTACATCATCTTCGTTAAAACTTCCACTCTTTACTTCTGTTGGTTTTGTATCTTGTATCTCTGCAAATTCAGCGGCAAGATCTGGAAGTTCTTCCTCTTTACCTGAACCTAGTTTATGTGCGAGGATTGATTTAATACCATCTAATACATCTTCATAGTTATCAGGTACGCCCTCATTCGAATCCACTTCTCTCCACATTACATCTTTAATAATATCTACAGCACTAAGAAATAAGTCTATACTCTCTAGATTTACATGATCATCTGTATTTCTATAGTGGTCAAGAACGTCTTCAAAGTGGTGAACAAATTTACCTAATCTACTAAATCCAAAAGAATTGGCACTTCCTTTTAAAGTATGAACACCACGGAAAAGTTCATTTAAAAGATCTTTGTCCTCAGGGCTCTCTTCAAAATTTAAAATATCAATATCAAGCTTTTCGATGATATCGGTAGCCTCTTCAATAAATATATTTTTTATTTCATCTTTAGTCATTTTGTATCCAATGCAGTGTTCCGTATTTTTCAAGCTTTAAATCAGCCCCAATAGCATCTATCTTGATTGAAGGCTTAGAGAGTTTAATGCTGTGAAGAAGTTGTAAGAGAGAAGAAGATGCAAATGTATCTTCTTTTCCTGTAATAGTTACTGCCTCTATGTATTCAAGTCTGTCCTCTACAAAGTTTTTCAACTCTAGAACTTCCTCTATATCCATATCTAAATCAATTTCAAGAATATCTCCATCAATAGTCATCTAGAACTCCTTAAGGTCCTCTTCATCAAGAGGGAATACATCTTCAGAACTTTTATGTGCTGACTTAGCTGCTCTTCTAGTAGGTGCGCGTTTTACTTGTCTACTACTTTGAAGTGGTGCAGATATTGCTGTCTGAGTTGTAGCTTCACCAACCATCTTAGCGATTACATTTACAGTCTCTTTCATTGATACTGCCTGTGCACTAAGCTCTTCTGCAGATGCAGCTGCTTCTTCACTTGTCGCAGCATTTTGCTGAGTAACTTGGTCGATTTCACCCATAGCTGTTGCTATTTGGTTCATTCCCTCACTCTGCTCTTTAGCAGATATAGAAATCTCTCCAATTAAATTAGATGTTTTAGAGATACGTTCTAAAATATCTTGGAATGCTTGAGATGTCATTTTTGAAATCTCTGAACCTTTTTTGGTTTGAGTAATCGATTCTTCAATAATAGTCGCTGTCTCAGTAGATGCATCAGATGATCTCTGTGCTAAACTTTTAACTTCATCTGCAACAACTGCAAACCCAAGTCCATGTTCCCCTGCTCTTGCTGCTTCAACAGCAGCATTTAGTGCAAGAAGTTTAGTTTGGGATGCAATTTCATCAATAGTTTTAATAATTTTAGAAATTCTTTCACTTGATGTATTTATCTCATCCATTGCCAAGATAAGCTCTTCACCTTTTAAAGCACCGTCTTCTGCTGAGTTTTTAGCGTCTTTAGCTAATATGTCAGCTTCACGAGCATTGCTAGAGTTTTGTGTGTTAATTGCAGTTGATTCTTCAACCGTAGCACTCACTTGCTCAACACTACTTGCCTGCTCACTCGCACCCTCTGCAAGACTAGATGCTGAATCTGCAATCTCTGTAGATGCACTTACTACCTGATCATTAGATTCTAAGATAGATTTAACTGCTGATACAATAGTTGTAGTAATATTTTTTGTTATAAAAAATGCCAATAATATACCGATGAATAGTGCAACTAAAAGTCCTATTATCATAGTAGTAACAGCTGACTCCATTGTTTCATTTGATTCCATTGCAAGTTTTGTTGTGCCACTTAATCCAGCACTGTATACATCTTCAACTGATTTTAATGCGACAGCACCTATTCCAACTAATTCTGCCAATATACTATTTGTATCTTCTCCTGCTTTTAAAAGTTGATTAAGTGCTTGCTTATAGTTCTCTCCAGCTTTATCGACTGCATCGATAGAATTTATATCTACCTGTGCTCTAGTAATAGTTTTTAACTCTACATAAACTTTATCTAATGCATCAAAAAGAACAAGTCCTTCTTGTAGAACTTTCGTGTCACGGCGAGCTGCTGATTTGAAGTTTGCAATTCTAGCGGCATTCCCTAAATCGATGACTTGATTTGCTAAGTTAATTTTTCTTAATCTTTCATTTATTTTACGTAAAGAAAGCTTGTTCTTTAAATCAGTACTTAACTTTCTTTCTTGACCATCTAATAATTTTGTTACCTCAGACATAAAGATACCTGCATTTTTATCTAAATCTGCTCTGATTTCCTTTTTATTTTTAAATACATTTTCTAATTTTATCATACCATTTTGATAGTTTTTAATTTCTTTTTCTAAAGGAATCAGAAGCTTCTTTAGAATAACTAGTGTTGGTTGATCTTCAACTAACTGCTTTATTTCATTTATTGCCTCATTGGTTTTTTCAAAGTTATTCTTGATACCAGTTAAATACTTATCTTGTTCAGTAAATATATATTTAGACACATCAATTCTTGCTTTTGCAAAGTAATTTTGAATTTCACCAGCGATTTTAACTTCTGGAACATATTTTTCATTTAATGCCGTAGCATTATTTTTTGCTATTCTCATGTTATATATTGCCATACTACCAAGCATCATCATAATGATTAGTACCATACCTAAACCACTTGCTATCTTTTTACCTAAGGTCATGTTTTGCATTTTATTTTTCCTCTTCTTTTGGTGTTTCATCTCTTTCTAATTTACTAATATCTAGTAACTCTTCCGCTTCAAATATCTTTTCCAAATTTAAAAGCATAATCACATCATTTTCAACTTCAGCAACATTTTCAATAAATGACGTATCTATATTACTTCCAAAGCGAGGAGCTTCAGAGATATGCTTTTTATCTATTGATAATACATCTTCTACTTGGTCTACTATAAAACCTATAGAAGACTTATCTACTTCATAGATGATAATTGCTGTATTTATATCCATCTCTCTTTCTTGCATTCCAAACTTCAGTCTAACATCAACAACCGGGATAATCGAACCCCTTAGATTTATAACTCCCTTCACAAAATCTGGAGTCTTTGGAATATGAGTGATATTGATTGTTGCAATAATTTCTTTGATTCTAGAAATATGAATACCATATTTTTCATCATCAACAGAGAAGGTCAGATACCTATTTGCAGATGTAAGTTCTTTAGTTTTTTTTATTTCACCCATAATTAAAGTCCTAATACCATTTTCATGGCTTTTACTAATTTCTCATCACTAAATGGTTTTACCAACCATCCTGTAACACCTATTTCTTTACCTTGTGCTTTCATCTGAGCAGAGCTTTCAGTTGTTAAAATAAGTATAGGTTTGGTTTTAAAAGAAGCGTGTTGTTTTAGCTCTCTTGCCAAATCAAGACCATTTAACTGAGGCATATTGATATCGCTAATAAGCAAATCAAAGTCTTCACTGCCACTAAGAAGTGCATCACGTAACTCAGCAGGGTTGAGATATGTCTTTAAAGTGATAGTTCCCGCACTCACTAAATCTTCCAATGCCATCTCAGCCGTTGCCAAAATAGTTTTTGAGTCATCTACTAAAATTATCTTCTTAGCCACAATAATCCCCTTTTTAAATATAAATTTCTTGCTCTTATTTGTGTATGAAGAAAGTATACATTTTTGCAGTGGCACTCAAGTGTCAATTTAAATTTCTCTCTTACACATGATCTAAAACATGTATGTATTTGAGGAATAATCAAACTAATTTTACTGGTTTTAATTTAGGGATTTATGATATATAAGCCATCCATAAGTACAACTAGATAGAATGGAGTGTAAATCAAACTCACATTCAAACAGATAATGAGTTACGGAGATTATATGAGCATACCTGAGAAAATAATACAAGATGTAAAAACAGTTGCCTATGAATGGCAAAAAGAGATACAGATTTCTCGAAAAGGTAAAGAGCAAGATTTCCATGAAATGATGCTCAAAATGTTAAAAAATCCTATAAATAAAATATTTCTTATTGAGTTACTCGATCAAAGTTTTCGTTCTCACAATGGAGATAGAGTAGCAGATCAATTAGAACATATATTTGATAAATATAAAAGTACTGATTTCTTTTCTCAGTTTGAGCAAATACTTATATGGTTATTTCGTGATGTTGGAGTATATATTAGTTCTATCTCCATTCCTCTTTTTGTGCAGTACCTGAGAAATGACATTAGTTCTATTGTAATCAAAGGCGAAGACCCTGTTTTATCTAAGCATATGCAAAAAAGAAGAAAAGAGGGAACGCGTGTAAATATTAACGTAATCGGTGAAATAGTTTTAAGTAAAGAAGAAGCTGATCAAAGAGTTGCAAAATATATAAAACTTCTACAAAACCACGATGTTGATTACCTCTCTATTAAAATATCTAATCTCTTTTCTCAGATAATTCCACATGCTCATGATAATAATATAAAGCATATTTCAGCACAGTTAGAAAGAGTCTATAGTGCCGCTATACAAAATACGTATACAGATAAAGATTCAAAAGAGTGTTACAAATTTGTAAATCTAGACATGGAAGAATACAGAGATATCGAAATTACTATAGATGCATTTAAAAATGTTTTAGAAAAAGAGCAGTATATAAATTATCAAGCTGGAATTGTTATTCAGACCTATTTACCAGATGCCATCATATATATAAAAGATCTATATAAATGGACTAAAAATAGGGTTGATAATGGTGGTGCTCCTATAAAGATTCGTATAGTTAAAGGTGCAAATCAAGAAATGGAACTCACAGAAGCATCTCTAAGAGGATGGCCGAATGTTACATACTCTTCAAAAGCAGAATCTGACGCAAATTTTAAAATAGCTATGGACTTTCTACTAGATCCTGAAGTTGCACCTTATGTACATACCGGTGTAGCTTCTCACAATCTTTTTGATCATGCCTTAGCAATGCTTTTAGCTAAAGAAAGAAATGTTGAGCAGTATGTGAGTGCGGAGATGCTAGAAGGTATGAGTGAAGCAGCGTATGAACTTCTCAAAGCTCAAGGTTTAAATGTAATACTCTATGCTCCAACTGCTACAAAAGAAACTTTTACAAATGCCATCGCTTACTTGGTACGTAGGTTTGATGAAAATACAGCTGATCAAAACTTTTTAAGACATAGTTTTGGTCTTGAAGTGGATACTCCGGAGTGGGATATACTCATTAAAAGTTACGATGATGCTATAGCTCTCATAGAAACAGTTGATCAAACGCCCTATAGAACACAAAATAGAAATACAAAAATTATAAAAGAAATTATTCATGTAGAAGATTATCATTTTGAAAATGAGTCAGATACTGACTTTACCCTCAAAGTAAATAGAGAATGGGCAGAGAAAATTCGTAATAAATGGCAAAACATAGGTCAAACTGGTGGTTTTAATGCCTACCCTGTTGTAGGTGGAAAAACTATTACAATAGATAAATGTGTTGAAGTTATAGATAAAAGTCAATATCATGAGAATAAACTTGTCGGTACTTATGGTGAAGCTACTCAAGAGCATATGCACACAGCAATTGCAACAGCAAAAGAAGATCCTGATGGCTGGAGAAGACTATCAACAGTGCAAAGACAAGAAATTCTGATGAACGTAGCACATGAACTAAAGATAGCAAGAGCTGACCTTATAGGAGTAGCTGCGGCAGAAGTAGGTAAGGTATTTACTGAGACTGATGTTGAAGTAAGTGAGGCTATTGACTTCTTACATTTCTATCCTTACAGTGTGGTAAAAATATCAAATCTTACTGGTGTCCAAACAAGCCCGAAGGGTGTTGGTTTAGTTATTAGTCCATGGAACTTTCCTATTGCGATTCCTGCTGGTGGAGTTGGAGCATCCTTAGCAGCTGGAAACACCGTAATACTTAAACCTGCAAAAGACTCCATACTGAGTGCATATAGACTATGTCAATGTTTCTGGGATGCTGGTGTGAGTAAAAATACACTGCAGTTTGTTCCTGCTCCAGGTTCACTTGTTGGTGAACACATGATTCCAAGTAAAGACATAGATTTTACTATCTTTACAGGTGGTGAAGAGACTGCCTACCAGATCATAAAAACTCGTCCTGATATATCTCTTAGTGCTGAGACAGGTGGTAAAGATGCGACTATCGTTACAGCTTTGGCTGATCGTGATCAAGCTATTAAAAATGTAGTTGTTTCTGCATTTCATAACTCTGGACAAAAATGCTCAGCTACCTCTTTACTTATTTTAGAAAAAGAGCTTTTTAATGATGCAAGTTTTAAACAAACGATTAAAGAAGCAGTCGAGTCACTTCAAACAGGTTCTGTATGGGATTTTTCTAACCGTATAGGAACACTTTCAAACCTTGCATCTGGTAAACTAAAGAAATCCTTGACGTACCTTGATGAGGGTGAAGAATGGTTAGTCGAGCCAAACTATGCAGATAAAAACAATCCATACATGTTAACTCCCTCTCTAAGATGGGGAACTAAAAAGAACGACTTTACTCATATGAATGAACTCTTTGGCCCTGTTCTTAGTGTGATGTGTGCTGAGGATTTAGATGATGCTATAGACATAGTGAACTCTACGGGCTATGGTTTAACTTCAGGAATCGAGACATTAGATAAGAGAGAACAAGATTATTGGAGAGAAAAAGTTATTGCTGGAAACCTCTACATAAACCGGGGAACTACAGGAGCTATAGTAATTCGTCAACCATTTGGCGGTATGGGAAAATCTGCAATAGGTAGTGGTAAAAAGGCTGGTGGATTTAACTATGTTAGTCAGTTTATGAACATTGACTGTAAAGAAACGAACCTCTATGAATCATGCTCAACCCAGTATATAAATCAGATGAGAAGCTTTTTAACGAGAGACACTGTATTTAATACTGAATGCGAAGCTGCTCTTAGGCATATCTGTAATTTTGCGCATTGGCATGAGGTTGAATTTTTAAAAGAACATGACTACTCATATATTAGAGGTGAAAGTAATATTATACGTTATCTTCCTGTACAAAGCGTACTACTGAGAATTGAAGAAAATGATAAGCTTGATGAAATTTTAACTACTATAATGGCTATTAAGATGATTGGAGCACGACTCCATATTTCTATACCTAGAAAATCTAAAAAAATAAAACTTATTTGGCTTGAATCAAAAAAACACTCTTTTATAGGTAAAGACGATACTTTTAGTAGAGATGACGAAGCTAAGCTTATAAGTATAATACCTACAGTTCAAAGAGTGAGATTTTTACACCCAAACAATGTTACGCAAAATGTTTACCAAGCCATAGCCAATAAAGCTATATACATAGCAAGTGAGAATTTTCTCTCTCATGGAAGACTAGAACTTATGCATTACTTTATAGAACAAAGCATTTCAAATTCATATCATAGATATGGTAATCTAGGTATCCAAGGCCTAATAGTGGAGGAAGTTTAATATGCAGATAGAGATACTAATATCATTTACAGGATATTTACTTGTAATGTTAGCAATAGGATTTTATTTTTACTTTAAAACAAGTGATTTAAGTGATTATGTGTTAGGTGGACGTGGGCTTAATCCTAGTGTAACTGCTTTAAGTGCTGGAGCATCTGATATGAGTGGATGGTTACTTTTAGGCTTGCCAGGTATGATGTATAGTGATGGAATAGTTGGGAGTTGGATAGCATTAGGACTTGTAGTGGGAGCGTATCTCAATTGGCATTATGTAGCAAAACCACTGAGAGTTTATACACATCATCTTAATGATTCCCTTACTATCCCAGATTATTTGGCAAATCGTTTTGAAGATAAAGGCAATTTTCTTAGAATAATAACAGCCATTGTAATTTTACTTTTTTACACTCTCTATACATCTTCTGGACTTGTTGGGGGAGCTAAACTCTTTGAAGCTACATTTGACATTGCATATGCAGATGCATTGCTTATAGGTACTTTTATCATTGTTTCTTATACTTTTTTAGGTGGCTATAACGCTGTAAGTTGGACAGACTTTCTTCAAGGGATCTTGATGATGTTGGCATTAGTTATAACGCCTGTTGTTGTAATATTTGAGCTTGGAGGTATTTCAAATGCCTTGCATTCTATACAAACGATAGATCCTACTCATTTAAACATGTTAAGTGGAGCTTCTTTTATCTCCATACTATCTCTTTTGGCATGGGGACTTGGTTATTTCGGTCAACCGCATATATTGGTTAGATTTATGTCAATCAGAGATGAGAATGAAATACATCATGCCAAGTATATCGGTATGGGTTGGATGATTATTTCAGTCATTGGTTCTTTGAGTGTTGGATTTTTTGGACTTGCCTACGTTGTTTCAAATGGTGTAGATTTGGCTGATAGCGAAAAGATTTTTATAACGCTTTCACAGCTTATTTTCAACCCTTGGATAGCAGGTTTTTTACTCGCAGCAATACTTGCAGCAATTATGAGTACAGTTGATTCTCAGCTTCTTGTTTCATCCTCTGTACTGACAAGAGATATCTATCATGCTATAATACGTAAGAATGCAAGTAATACAGAATTAGTTTGGATAGGTCGTGCTACCGTAATCGGGGTTGCTTTTATAGCATGGGTTATATCTGCTGATAAAAATTCTAGTGTGCTTGCCCTTGTTTCTTATGCGTGGGCAGGATTTGGTGCTGCATTTGGGCCACTTATAATACTGAGCCTTTATAGTCGAAACATTACAAAATATGGTGCGATTGCAGGAATGCTAGTTGGAGCCTTAACAGTTATAGTCTATAAACAATTAGAAGGTGGAATATTTGATATATTTGAGCTATTACCAGGATTCATTTTTTCTTGGATAGCGATAGTAGTATTTAGTAAATATGGAACTTCAAATCCAAGTTCTATAAATAAGAAGTTTGATGAAGTTCAAAATAGATTAAAATAAATTAAAAAATTTGGAGCAAATAAATTGAAAAGAATAGTTATAAAAGTAGGAAGTTCTGTTTTGACCAATACAAATAGTATGGCAAAAGAAAGAATGTTAAACTTAGTGAGTTTAATCGCAAAAGCTAGAAAAAAATACGAAGTAATTCTTGTAACATCGGGTGCAGTTTCTGCTGGATATACAGCTGTTCAATTAAACAAAAGTATTCCAACAAGTAAAAAAGTTTTGGCTTCTCTTGGTCAACCTATACTTATGAGTTCATATAAAAAATTATTTGATATTTTTGATGTAACAATATCTCAAATACTTTTGACAGAAGAGGATTTTGACTCTCGTGTGCACACTCAAATTGTACAAGACATTATAGATAGAACATTAAAGAATGATATCTTGCCAATTGTAAATGAAAATGATATCTCTACAACTCCAGACCAATTATTTGGAGACAATGATCAACTCTCAGCTCATGTCGCGTATCATACTAATTCAGATATGCTTGTGATCTTAAGTGACATTGATGGTTATTTTGATTCAAATCCAAAAAACAATCCCAAAGCAAAAATAAGAAAAATTGTATCAGAAATTACAGAAGAAGAGCTAAACCAAAAGCACACTCCAAACAATCAGTTTGCAACAGGTGGCATTGTTACTAAGCTAAAAGCTGCTAAGTATATGATGGATCACAATAAAGAGATGTTCTTATGTAATGGTTACGATGTATCCTCTGCAAAAGAGTTTTTAATCGAAGGGACTCAGAACAAGGGAACATTGTTTACAACCAAAAAATCTAGACAAGAAGTTCTTTCCTAAATCTCTATATGAATTTTTATGCAATAATAATTGGAACCGAGATTTTAAATGGAAGACGAGAAGATAAGCATTTTCAGTTTCTCAAAAATGAGTTAGCTAAATATGAGCATGAACTCTTTGCGTCATTTATTATAAAAGACGACAGAGAACTTATCAAAAGATGTTTGGAGATGATCAAAGATGATGAAAAGAGTGTTCTTTTCTCTTTTGGAGGTATTGGTTCGACTCCTGATGATTTGACAAGAGAAATTGCTTCAGAAGTGTTTCGGGGCTCCCCTGTTCTTCCCCATAAAAAGTTTTTACAAGATATTATTGATAGATTTTCAGAAAAAGCTTATCCACATAGAATACATATGGCAGATCTTCCACCACAATCGGACCTACTCTTTAATCCCGTAAATAATATGTCTGGATTTTCACTCGATAATAGATTCTTCTTCACCCCAGGTTTCCCATCTATGGCCCACCCTATGGTTGGGGAAGTGATAAAAAAATACTTTAGCACTTCTATAAAAAAGTTTAGAAAAACACTCCTAGCAGACACAAGTGAAGAATCACTCATTACATTGATGCAGAAGCTTCCTGACAATATAGAACTTTCTTGCCTCCCAATGTTTATAGACACTAAAGCAAAAGTAGAACTTTCTTTGAGTGGAATAAGGCTAGAGGAAGTTGAAGCACACTTTGCAGCCTTCGTAAACGAGTTAAATTATAAAAATATATATTACGAATTAACTTGATGCCTACACTTTTATACTAAACACATTCCACTTTAAAATATTTTTTTAATAAAAAAGGAGGAATGACCGTGGTCATGATGATTACTAAAATAAGCATTGCATAAACATCATTAGTAAGAATTCCATTTACCCTTCCCATTTCAGCAAAAATAAGTCCAATTTCACCACGAGGAATCATAGATATTCCAATAATTGTATTGTTTCGAATAGATTTTTGATAAATAAAGAAAGCACCAACAAATTTACTAATAAAAGCTATAAAGATAAAAGTTATAACCATTACAAAGAAAGACGGCGAATTCCAATCTATTACACTTAAGTCAACAGATAGCCCAACCATAACAAAAAATATTGGTGTAAATATTTGGATAATTGGTGTCATACTGCTCTTCACTTCATCTAGTAATTTACCCCCTGTATTTAAAAAAGCACCAAAAGGTAGAAAGAACCTACGTGAAAGTGCAACTCCTGCGGCAAAAGAACCTAAAATTGCTGGTGCTCCAACTAAATGAGAAAGGTAAGAAAAAAGTAATATCAATGAAATTATGATTGTTGGTATGTATCCTGGAACCAAATGGTTTCCATGATATTTATCAATCAAATAAGCTAAGGCTTTTGCCAATACTGGAGCCAAGGTTAAAAAAGCGAGTACCATAAATGTCACTGAGAGTGTATGATTAAAGCTCACTTCATGAGAAATAGAAAAATCATAAATAAATACTAAAAGTATAATCCCTATAATATCATCAATAACAGCTGCACCTATAACTATGTGAGCTATATTAGTCTGCTCCATATGTATATCTTTTAATACTCTAATTGTGATACCAATACTTGTAGCTGTAAGTGTTCCACTGATAAATAAGGATATATCAAAAGAGAGTTCAAAAATATAGTAAGAAGTAAAAAAACCAAATATAAAAGGTATAGTTACACCAAGAAGAGCTACAACTATAGATTTTTTACCAGCACTCTTTAATCTTTCATAGTCTGTTTCAATACCAACTTCAAAGAGAAGTAATATTATTCCGATTTCTGCCAATATTTTTAAGATTTCATTGGGTTCTACTATGCCAAGAATTGATGAGCCTAAGAGTATCCCAGCAAAGAGTTCACCGAGGACTGATGGTATCCCAAGCCTTGCGAAAAGTTCACCTAAGAACCTTGCTACAATTAAAATTAAAAAGAGGGTTAAAAAAAAATCATGCGCTTCCATACGCTTATTATACTATGAAAACCCTATCTTCACTATCAAGCACTTTTACTTGAAGGTTCTTTAGATTTTTACCAAATAACTTTCCCAGCCATCATAACTTCCATTACAACTAGTACTCATATCTATGATTTTCATGGTTAGTTCATCTATGTCATAGTAAAAAGGTACATCCCACCTATAAAACTGCACACCGTACATTGTTTTATTCTTAAAAGGCACTTCCATATCTTTTTGATTTGTAAAATTTTCTACTTCTATTAAATCTAGGAAACTTTGACGGTCCTCTTCACTACTAAAGTACGCTTTATGCTCTATAGCACGATCAATCCTTAGATTATCGCCATGCTCTTTGAGTTTATTACATGAATGATGATTCGCAATCATTTGCCACTCTTTTACATTTGGAAAAAGTAACTTTTGGTACACTTCCCATTCCATGTCTATACGAGAACCTAACTCATGCGTATATTCTTTAAAGTGATTCATTGCGGATTGGACTGTATCACTCCACTCCAAATCTAATTTAAGATAGTAAATAAAGTTTACTTCACCTTGAGAAATGATGCGACCAATATACTTTCCACTTCTGTAACGAAGTGATTCCAGTTCAAGTCTATCTTCAATCGAACCAATATCATTGGCTTCCTTATCTGTTACCAAACCATCTTCTTTAGGGTTGTTTAGTTTTACTTTTACAAAGGCAACATATATATATTCTGTATCTGGTAGCATGTCAGATACACTTGCGTTAAAAGATACCATTGCCTTATGTCCATCAATAGGTTTAACGTAACTTTCCCAATATTCTTGCATAACTGTTCCTTACTCCATTTCCAAGCTTATGAGAAACATATCTTTCCCATCAATTACTTCTACGTTTATAAATTTATGTTTTTTGATAATAAAGGTTTAAATGTTATTAAAAACTCTTCTATATATCATTAAAACAAATAATAGAAGAGTTTAAAATTCCTCAGAGCATGCACGGCTTATAATTTCAAGGAGACAAAATCAAATATGCTCGTTCAACGGAATAACAATGATAATCATTCAGTAATCTTATAACTGAATGAGTATTCATATAATATTGTTTACTTGCTTAATAATACATGAAAATAATATACTAACTATGAAAATTTTGATAGATTTTTTTATTATAAATAGACCTTACATCCTATACGATACTCATACTAAGAAAATCCTAGCTGTCACATATACTGCCACAACATCCATCCATATGCTATAATTTAATACTCAGAGGAACAAAGGTCATAGTTATGAATAAAAATATTGAACTCAGAAGAGAGTATTGGAAAGATAGAAAAAGTGACTTTGTTATACTCTTAGAGAATTGGCTTAAGCATGAGAAAAAAACTTTAGTTATATCTGCAGATAAACTTTATGATGACTACCTAAGTACTGGTATAGAAGCATTTGAATTATCAGAATATAAGTATGGAAAAGACGTACAAAAATGGTTTGACAAAACTTTACATTAATAGGGGTGTAATTTTATACCTACTAAATTCTTTACCTTTTACTTCTATAACGTGAACTGCACATGCAAGACAAGGGTCAAATGAATGTATTACTTTTAAGACCTCAAGAGGTTTTGTAAGATCTTGTATCTTTAAGCCAATAAGAGCCTCTTCATAAGCACCTCTTTTACTATCAAAATTTTTCGGCGTTGCATTCCAAGTAGTTGGAGCGATTACAGAATAATTTTTGATTTTTGCATCCTTGATCTTAATTAAGTGAGCAAGAGTTCCTCTTGGTACTTCTAAAAAAGCTTTTCCCTCTACCTCAGTCTTCACCCTACTAAAGTCATACTTCGTCCATGTTTGTGTATCGTAGTACTTTATGTTTTGTAAGAGTCTCGAAACTAGTTTAAAAATATACTCACAAATATAAGAACTCTCTATTGCTCTTGCTACATTTCTTCCAACTGAAGAAGACAGATCAAGTAGTTCTAAATTAGTCGCTTCTAAAAACTCATCTACAAAAGACATAATAAGTGGATTCTTTTTTGTATAACTTATCAAAACACGTGCTAATGGACCTGTTTCCATTGTTGAGCCATTATACCTCGGTGCTTTAATCCAAGAATACTTATCATCATTTTTTACTGTTTTTAATGATCCATCTTTATTTAAGTCGGTGTATTTTATCTCTTGCTCTGCTGTATCTCCATCATACCAAGCTCTATCCACTTCCTCTATTATTTTGCTTGCATCAAAATCTTCAATATTTTCAAAATCATGATTGTAAATCACACCATTACAAAAAAGTCTTCTCTCTCCTTCAAACTCATAACCACCGACTGACATAAAGTTACCATTGGCTCGTCCTACCCCTGCCTTAATCTCATCACGATAGGCAATGGCTAAAAGTTTTGCATCAGGTAAATAAGCCCTCTCAATAAACTCTTGTGCATCTTTAATAATAAAAAGATAATCGTTAAGCCTTTGAGGATTCAACATATCAGCTACACTAGTAACTCCACCTACTACTATGCTTTGAGGATGTGGTGTTTTACCGCCAAAAATTGCAACAGCCTTAGATATTTTTGTTTGAAACTTCAATGCCTCTAAATAATGTGAAAGCATAATTAAATTTTGCTCAGGACTTAGCTTATATGCCTCATGTCCCCAGTAGCCATTTGAGAATGGACCCAGTTTTCCGCTTTTAATAAAGTTATCTAACTTTTTGAGTGTCTCTTCATAATGAGAATGAGAATTTCTAAAAGGCTTTGGATGATACTTGTGTGCTTCTTTTGAAGTACGTTTTGGGTCTGCTTCCAAGGCACTTGTTACATCTACATAATCTAAAGCATGTAGATGATAAAAATGTACTACATGATCTTGTATAAAAAGTGCCATCGCCATCAAGTCTCTTATGATCTCAGCATTTTTAGGCACAGCTATTTTATAAGCATCTTCAACACTTGTAACAGCACCACGAAAATGAGAGGAAGTACATACACCACAAATACGTCCAGCTAAAAGTCCCGCATCTCTTGGATCACGATCTTTGAGTATCATCTCTATTCCACGAAAAAGCTGCCCACTTGCCCAAGCTTCTTGTACAACATTGTTTTCATCGACTTCAACTTCTATACGTAAGTGACCTTCGATTCTTGTAATTGGGTCTATAATAATTTTTTTATTTTTCATACTTTCTCTCATTTGCATATTTATCAACAAATCCAACTTCTACACATCCCATACAACCATGTCCAGCCTGCACAGGCCAACTTGTTCCACTGTTAAACTTCATAGTTGGACAATTTACATTTGTGTAAGGACCTTTACAGCCCATCTCAAAAAGGCAGTACCCTTTTTTAGCTCCTTCATCTCCCCACTCTTGTACAAATTCTCCAAGTTCATAATGTCCCCGTCTCTCACAGTTATCATGTACTCGTCCTTCATATGCCCATAAAGGACGGTTGAATTTATCAAGTGGTGGTAATTCTTCAAACATTAAATAAGAAAGTAATGTACCTATAATATTTGTAGGATTTGTAGGACATCCTGGAATGTTGATGATATCATCACGCTTTAGAGCCTCGCCAACACCAACAGCACCAGTTGGATTAGGCTTTGCTGCTACAATCCCACCATCAAAAGCACAACTACCAACAGCTATAACTAAAGCTGCATCTTTGGAAGTTCTTTGCAGTAACTCTATCCCCGTTTCACCACGAGAACCAATTCGTAAAAATTTTCCATCCATTGCTAAAGGAACTGCGCCTTCAACGATAAGAACATATTCTCCTTTTTGCTCTCTTATAATCTCTTCTAAAATAGACTCGCTTTGATCCCCACTAGCACTCATAAGAAGTTCATGATAATCGAGTGAGATATAATCAAAAATCAACTCTTCAATAGCTGGATTTGCAGATTTTATAAAGGCTTCAGAGTTCCCACTACAATCTGCTAGCTCTAACCAAATAATTGGAATTTTATTAAGTGTTTTTATCCCTGTCTCTACAAGTGCTTCAAAATTAGGGTGAAGTTGCATACTCGCCGTTACCATTGACACCCAGCTATTTACTTTATTTTGTGCAATATCCAGTGATTCTAAGGCACATGATAAATTCTCTGGACTTAGGTTATTCAGAGGATGAAGAGTATTAAATTTTTCTATACGTTTTAAAACCTTTTCAATCTCTTGTTCTCTTTGTATCTCCTGGGAACTTTTTCTAAGCTTATTTGGGTCTATGAGGTGTTGTGAGTCTTTGATGACATCTTGCACCATTATCTTACACCTTCCACACGTACGACCAGCTTGTGAATATTGTGACAACTCTCCAAAGGAAGTTATACCTGATGCACTTACTATATCAACAAGATCTTGTGTATAGATATGTTCACAGCTACATACTAAACGCCCTCTCTCGCCGATAAGTCTGTTCTCATAAAGATAATTAATATCTACCTTTTCACCACTCTGCATGAGTTTTTCTAAGTACGCTGTATCAACATTTGAATTAATTCCAATAAAACGAGTTAATCGGTCGAAATTAAAAAAATACTCATCTATTCTATTTTCTTCTTTTGAGCTCATAAGAACTTTTTCATAATCTTTAAAAAACTGACTAGAACTTAGTTCAACCAACTCAAAAGAGCCAACTTTTAACATGTCTATATCTATCTCTCTCTCAAACGCTTTTACTTCAAGTCCCAATATATGCGAAATTGCACAATTTGCTTGTGAGACACATGCTTTGACATGTCCAGCTACAAAATGAAATGCTTCAACTTCAGCACATTCTCCAATTGCATAGATATTTGTATCTTCAGTCTGCATGTAATTATTTGTGAGCAAACCTTTCTTAGATTTTAATATACCTCTAAAAGGTTCGATGTTTGGTTTTATTCCTGTACCAAAAATAAGGAAGGGATCTTTTATCTCTAATTTTTTTGTTTTTAAAAGTGTAATTTGAGAATCTTGAATGATTTTATCAACTATTTCATCTTCATAAGATATACGAACTTTACCATTACCCACATATGCTTCATGAATTGTATCCATGGAATCATGGGAGAGAACTTTGCTATAAAGATGGGAAGCTCTTACAAGTAAGGTAATGTCTTTGACATCACTCATAGCATTAAGAGTCTCAAGAAGTTCAAGAGCTATTGGCCCACTACCTACTATAACCACTTCTCTATTTTTTATGCCTTCTCTGATTATCTTAGAATCATCAGCACTTCTAAATATAGCCGCATTAGAAATATTTTCTATACCAAAAAGAGAGATTGGGAGAGAACCTGTTGCAATAATCAACTTGTCATAGCTATACATTGCATCTTGCGTATAAACACGTTTATTTTGCTTGTCAAGATTAATTATTTTTTGATTAAGTTCAAGTTGCACAGTAGGATTAACAGCTAAAGCAATACCATCTATTTTTTCTGATTCATCGATTAAACGACATAGATGGATTCTATCATAAGGGGGATATTTTTCATCACTTAAAAGAATTACTTCTAAAGATGCATCTTTTTCCTTTAATGTATTTGCTACATATGTACCGGCAATTCCTGAACCAATGATTACTATTCTCATGCTTCACCTCTTCATCGTAAATAAACTCTATCCTAAGATTACTAAATACCTTAAGTATATCATTAAAATAGGATTATCTTATATTGCTTTAAACATTATATAGTATCATTTACTTTTAAACACGTCACTGTTTATAAGAGTAATATAACAATTAAAATGGATATTTATGGTCATAGTAGGTATAGGCAACGTATTACAAAAAGATGATGGTTTAGGTGTATATGCAGCAACATATCTCCATGAAAATTATACTTTTTCACCAGAAGTGGAAATAATTAATGGTGGTGTAGAGGGGATCCGTTTATACAATGTGCTTGAAGATAATTCACATGTTGTTATCTTAGATTGCTTACAGCTGGATGATACCCCTGCTTCTATTTACGCTATTCCTGCAAAAGAGATTTCTGGGTATGGTCTTAACAATGGTGGTGCGCATGAGATAGGTATTTTGCAGTGTATGGATATGATGGAACTTCAAGGTAAAGAGATTCCAGAATCTATTGTCATTGGAATAATACCAGCAAGTGTTACATTTGAATTTGGCTTAAGTCAAGAGCTCGTAGACGCTTTTGAAGGCTATATTTCTGTTATATTGCAGTATCTTAAAAAGCAAGGTATTGAAGCTACAAAAGCATCTTCTACCACAGAACTCTTACAAATTATGGACAGAGCAAAAGACCCTTCGGGAGTTATGATTTAAACATATCTATAAGGAGAAAATTAAAATGAAAAAAGATATTCCTGACGAGGAAATAGAAACTCAAGAAGAAGTAAAATTTGGATACAGCTCAAGTGTTGTCTTTCTTATTTTTATCGGTTTTATTATCTACATATCAGTAAAATAATTACATCTTATGCAAGGCTAAATACCTTGCTTCATCACTGATTTAACAACACTTGTTTCCCAGCCATCATACTGTGCGCCATAAAATTCTGTTATTTCTATCAAGTTGAATGTAATCTCATCAATATCATGATAAAAAGGTTTATCTAAACGATAAAAATCTAAACCTTTAACTCCATCTTCATTTTTAATCTCTTCTTTGACTTTAAAACCTTCTTTTTCCAATGCTTGCGTTAAGGATTCTTGCACTTCTTCATTTTTAAAGTAAACTTTATGCTCAATAGCTCGTGGAACTTGTAAACTATCTCCTTGTTCTTTTAAACTATCACATACTTTATGGTTTTGGATTAGTTGCCACTCCTTGGATGTTGGATAAAGTAAATTTTTATAGTAATTCCAATCTGCATCATGACTATGTCCATTTGTTATATCGTACGATGTATGCTCATTGAGGGCATACTCTATAAAGTCTGGCCAGTTATAAGTAAACTGCAAATAATATAAAAATGTAACATAGCCATCTGAAACAATACGTCCTACATACTTTCCAATACGAAATTTAAGCATAGATGATTCAAGCTTATCTTCCATAAAAAGTATTTCTGGCTCTTCTTTCTCTGAGAGAAATCCCTTTTCATTCGCATCTTTTAATTTTGCTTTAACAAAACCTACTGTTTGATGCGTATATTCTAGATCCTCTATCTCCATAGATATACCTGCATTAAACTGTATAAGAGCAGCCTTCCCTTCTAAATTTTTCATATATAATTCCCAGTATTCTTGCATCCTAATTTCCTTATTTCATTTCTAAACTCATGAGGTACATATCTTCCCCATCGAGTACTTTAACTCTAAGACTTTCACATTTCATACAAAAGTAACGAACTTCATCTACTTCAAAAATATTTCCACATTCCTTACACTCAAGCTTAAGCTTCTGCGGGTTAATAATAAGCTCTGCTTCATCGCATAATGTTCCTTCTTTAAATGTATCAAAAGCGACTTGCAGAAGATGTATTTCAATACCAGCCATAACACCAATTTTAATAATTACTTTAACAACTTTAGTAGCATCATTTTGTGCGGCTACTTCTTCACATTGGTTTAGTAATGCTTGTACGACACTATATTCATGCATTTTTTTCATCCTTTATCGATTTTAACTTTAACCTTGAAGGTGTATGTATTGGGCATATTTTATACACAAACTCATAACGTAAACTATGGAATGCACTCTGTGTATCCCAAAACTCTGGATGCATCACTTCGAGTTCTTTTTCTTTTAAGGCCTCAATTGTTGCTTTATTTTCTTCTAGGAATTCTTCTTTATCCCATAAAAACTCATCATTATATTTTGATAAAGCAAAACTATGAAGTGATTCTAAATACTCGGTATGAGTAAACACTTCATCTATCATTCCTAATGATTTTGCCTGTGTAACTGATATAGGTAAACATTCATTGAGTAATTTATTTGCTATAACTTTACCAACTCTTTTGGGCAGAGTATATGTATGGTATTCACTCCCACTTAATCCTAATGTTTTATAATGAGGATTAAGAACTACACCTTCCTCGCCAACAGCATAATCACAAGCAATTCCCATAAAAACACCACCTGCTCCTGCATTAGTAGAAAAAGAAGCTACTGTAACTACTTCATCTGCATAAAGTATGGCACGAACTACATCATTCATCGCATTAATATTAGCCCAACCATCTTCCCCTTGTTTTTGACTATCTTCTAAGATATTTAAATGTATTCCGTTAGAGAAAAAGTCTTCACCGCCCATAAGAACAAGTACATCATATTGGGTTTTAAGAT
This sequence comes from Sulfurimonas sp., assembly GCF_047622445.1. Lineage (GTDB taxonomy): Bacteria > Campylobacterota > Campylobacteria > Campylobacterales > Sulfurimonadaceae > Sulfurimonas. The sequence continues at coordinate 4,928 of NZ_JBLHOE010000046.1, read as the reverse complement.
ACTCAATCGCGTACTTAAGACGAATGCACTGTGCTGTATGCATAGCACCGTTATGAAAATTAAAATGTAAATAAGCTACATTCTCTCTTATTTGCACACTCAGCTCGTAAAATGTAGCATAATTCTTTTCAAAAATAAGGGCTAAACGTTCTTCTTTTATACCCTGAAGTTTTTCCTTAAGTACATATGTAGCTGGTAGTTTAAAACCATTAATCTCCTTTAAATGGCTAATCCATAGAGCCCCATCAATCGTTCCTAAACAAATTGCTCCATCTCGTTTTGCTAGAATCTCCTTAGACTTACCTTGGAGCTTTTCTTCTTTATGTGCCCCGTATAAGTAACAAGGTAAACCTAGAATTTCATCTAGTACACCAGGAAGAGAATCACAAAGGTAGATTTTTTCTATTATTCGTTGAGTTGTATCTGTTGACCAATTTATAGTTTTGTCTTCTTGGCTTACTTTTTCATGGATTGGATTAAGTTCTTGCTCTACAAAATTATCATTTTTTATATTTTCTAACAAAGTATCCAAAGCATTAAGTGAAGCGCGTACAATCTCTTTTCTATAAAGAGATGCTTTGTATGTATCTCTGACATCAAAGCTTTGCTGTGCATAAATATTTCCACCATCGTATAGGCTGTTTGCACGAAGAACTACTAAACCCCATTTCTTATTGTGACTGGCTAAGGCATGTTCTAAAGAATGTGGACCTCTATCTCCTCGTGGACCAGGATGAAAGATATATACAGGATATGTCTCATAAATCTTAGAAGAGAGATAGCTTTTTAAATAGGGGCAAAGTATTAACTCTGGCTCAAAGTTTTCAATTTCTTTGAGTGTTTGTTTTTCATCTCTATTAAAGCATACTGACACTTTATGCTTAGCATCTTTTAGTTTGGTGTATACAGCTTGTGTTTGCGAATTAAAAGCTGTGACTAAAAGAAGGATTTTCATGTACTATACCTAGCAAATACGAGGTAATAGTTCACCAGTAGGTAAATCTAAAAAGCGTTTTGTTCCCCAAGAAGAGTTTAACAGTACTCTTCCCTTGTATTGCTCACTCACACTAGCTATCACTGTTGAAGTCTTATGTGTTTGTTGGAGTACTTCTAAGGCTTTAGCTTCGTCTTCTTTTGCTACTGCCAAAACAAAAGTACCTTCATTAGCAAGGTCAACTGCTTCAAAGCCCAACATTTCACAAATGCCTCGAACTTCTTCTTGAACTGGGATACTCTCTTCTATAACTTCTATACAAACATCTGAACTTTTTGCCCATTCATTTAAAACAGCACTCACTCCACCACGGGTTGCATCTCGCATAGCAACTATTTTAATCCCAGAGTCTATGAGTTTTTTTATCTCAGGATACAGTGATGCGCAATCTGTTTGTAAAGTACTCGCAAGTTCTATACCCTCACGTGCTGCAAAAATCGTAGCACCATGTGTCCCAACATCACGACTTACTAAAACACTCATTCCTTCTTTTAAGCCAGAAGCTGAGATTCCTTTATGTTGTATTTCACCGATACCAGTAGTATTGATAAACAACTTATCTACACTTCCTCTTGGAACTACTTTTGTATCGCCACTCACAACAATAGCACCGTTTATATCAAGTTCTTTTTTCATAGATTTAACTATTTTTTCTAATTCACGTGTTGAAAAACCTTCTTCAATAATAACTGAGCACGTCATATACTTAGGTTTTGCCCCCATCATAGCAAGATCATTACACGTTCCACAAACTGCTAGCTTTCCTATGTCCCCACCAGGGAAGAACAAAGGACTAACGGTGAAGGAGTCTGTAGTAAAGGCGAGCTTACCATCTTCGATAACAGCAGCATCTTCACTTTTTGCTAAAATATCATTTTCAAAATGTTTATAAAAAACTTTCTTTATGAGCTCGTTATTCTCTTCCCCACCATTACCATGAGCAATCGTAATTGTCTTTGTCATCTTCTTCCCTTTGTAGTAATAGTAGTTTTAAATTAAATTTCCATATTTATAGTATGCAGCACAAGCACCTTCACTACTTACCATACATGAACCAATAGGAGTTGTAGGTTTACAAGCCGTACCAAAAATAGTACATTCCTGTGGTTTAGCCATTCCACGTAAGATATCACCACAAATACAAAGCTTATGGTCTTCTATCTCAGCAATAGGAAGTACACTTTTATACACTTTTTCTGCATCATACTCGGCATATTTATCTCGCAACTTTAACCCACTATCTGGGACATTACCAAGCCCTCTCCATCTAAAGAGACTCATTTTTTCAAAGTAAGTGTTTATCAAGTCTTGCGCTTTAAGATTACCATCATGATTTACCACGCGCTTATACTGTATTTCAAGTTCACATCTTTTTTCTACAAATTGCTTGACTATCATACTAATACCCTGCATCGCATCCACTGGTTCAAACCCTGTTACAACGACAGGACGTCCATAATCTTTTGGAAATTTATCGTAAATCTTAGAACCAGCTATAACACTTACATGACTTGGCCCTAAAAAAGCATCGATTTCATTGTTATAAGAATCTACATGTACATCACGACTATCTATAAGCTCGACCATTACTTCAGGAACAGTTACATGATTTATATGAAATAAAATATTTTGTATTTTCAGCTTTATAACTTGCTGTACAAGTACTGCTGTCATAGGAGTAGTTGTTTCAAAACCTATAGCAAAAAAGATTATCTTTTTATCAGGGTTTTCTCCAGCAATTTTAATACACTCCATAGGAGAATATACAAAACGAACATCGGCACCTTTAGCACGTGCATCTTGTAAACTTCCGTTTGAGCCTGGCACTTTTATCATGTCACCGAGAGTGACCAAAATAACATTTTCTTGCATTGAGAGGACATATGCATGATCTATTCTCTCTTTTGGCATAATGCACACAGGACAACCCGGTCCATGAATAAAGTTTACATTTTTTGGAAGAAGTTGAGGCAAACCAAACTTCATAATGGTATGTGTGTGACCACCACAAACTTCCATAATATTAATAGGTTTATCTAATTTTTCTGCATCTTGTGCAATGATCTTTGCATACGCTTTAATTGTCTCGCCATCACGAAAATCATCATAAAGATTTTTAAGTTCAAGTTCTTGCATTAGGTCTTAATCTCCTCAGCATACTTTTCACCACGGGCTTCACATTCATCATCTTCTAGAATAGCCCGTTGCCGTTCTTCATTATTCATATGTTCAAGTATCTCTTTGTAGGTATCAATGGAAGCCATAGCTTCATCTTCATCAATCTTATTCATAACAAAGCCAATATGTAAAAGTACATAATCACCTATACCTACATCACCATCTTCCATCATCATGAGATTAGCATCACGTTGTACTCCCATCGTATCAACAGTACACATTGTTTCATCATCTGAAATTTTTACGACTTTACTTGGAATTGATAAACACATGTTAATCTCTCATCTTACGTTTAAATTCAATCCAGTCTGCGACTGCTTTCACTGAATCTATATCATGTACGTTTACTTCTAAAATATCAACATTGGGTTTTATTCTTCTTGCTTGGGCTTTTTCTGCTTTTATATCATATTTAAAATGTGGTAATAAATCTGTTTTAGTAATGAGGATTAAATCAGCTTGACGAAACATCACAGGATACTTAGCAATTTTGTCTTCACCCTCGGGTATAGAAACAAGAACTATGTTTAAGTGTGTTCCAACATCATACGATGCTGGACATACAAGGTTTCCAACATTTTCTACAAAACAAACATCCATATCCTCAAGTGGCATATGGTGCAAGCCTTTATGTACCATAAATGCGTCAAGGTGGCATGCTGTTCCTGTTTGTATTTGCTCGGCATGTATTCCTTTGGCTCGTAAACGATTTGCATCACGTTCTGTTTCTAAATCACCCTCAACAACTCCAAATCTAAACTTTGCCACATCAACAAGGCACTCCAAAAGTGCTGTCTTTCCAGAACCTGGACTAGACATAAGATTTACACCTAAAATTCCGTGGTCTTCTAAGTGTGTTCTATTATGATTTGCTTCTTGATCATTCTTGTCTAATATTTTTTGGATAACAGCAATTGTTTTTGTATCATTTAACTGCGGGTTATGATGTAAATGCTCATGCGCTTTTTGATGCTCACCAGAATTACTTTCTTCACCTATATTTTTTTCATGAGAATGAAATGTTTCTCCTCCATCATGACTATGTTCTCCAACTCTATCTTCCATTCCTCTTATACTACATCCACAATCTGCACACATTTTGACTCTCCTATCCTAATAAAATATTTGTTCCTACAACAAGCGAAATAACGCCTACTGTAGTGAATGTTCGTCTTACATTTGTAAGGCTACCTAAAAAATTTTGGTTTATATAAAGCATAACCATTCCAAATGCTCCAAAAACAATCATAACACCTAAAGTAAATGCTCCAACCATTATCAAATCGACTGTACCACCACTTACTGCTCCAAGAGTTATGAGCATACCTCTCACTCCTCCCGCTCCCATTAAGAGACCTAAGCTAAGCGATGAAGTCTTAGCAACAGAGTCATCACTATGTTCGTGTGATTTACCAAACCAAATATGAACATGTTCTTTATTTTCATGTATATGCTTATGCAATTGAATACGTTGTGTTGCCACCATAAAAAGTAGATAAGCCCCCATTCCTATAATCACTGTTGCAGAAACTATATCTCCGTATGCTAATATATCTTCGGAAATCTCTATGGATTCTAATAATTTTGCAAAAATAAAAAGACTTATTCCATGTCCCAATGCAAATAAAAATGTAATCACTAATGTTTTACGCTGATTCTTTCCTACAGAAAAGTCTGCTATCGCGCTAAGATGATCAGGGCCAAAAGCATGAATTATCCCATACCAAAAGATTATAATTAATGATAACTCCATTTC
>NZ_JBLHOE010000045.1:0-26835 GCF_047622445.1 Sulfurimonas sp. | reverse complement strand
GGAAACGCCTGGCTCCATTCCGAACCCAGAAGCTAAGCCTCTCATCGCTGATAATACTGCAGATTTCATTTGTGGGAATGTAGGTCGTTGCCTAGTTTAAGTCTTTTTACCTTACCTTACCTTTTATCTATTTTACTATTTTTACAATATTATATTTATTTTACTTACTTTTTATTATGTTTTCTCTGTCTTCTTTACTTCCAAGTAACAAGTCTTTACTTATATACGTTTATTTACTATAATCCATTTATGATATTAAATAAAACATGGTCTTCTTTCTTAGAAGAATTTATTTCTTCAAATGATTTTATTGAATTAAATGATTTTATTGATAGTGAATATAAAATAAAGACTATTTTCCCAAAATATGAAAATATACTTAGCGCTTTTAACTTAGTTTTACCTAATGAAGTAAAAGTTGTTATTATTGGACAAGATCCATATCATGGATTCAATCAAGCCAATGGTTTAGCATTTTCTGTCTCTGATAAATGTAATATACCGCCATCATTAAGAAATATTTTTAAAGAACTTATAGATGATATAAAATGTCAGAATCCAATAAATGGAAATTTAAGTAAATGGTCTCAAGAAGGCGTACTACTTATGAATACGGTATTGACAGTTGAAGAAGCTAAGCCACACTCTCATAAAAAAATTGGTTGGGAAATATTTACTGATAATGTGATTAAAAAATTATCATCAAAATATAATAATATTATTTTTATTTTATGGGGTAAACCTTCACAAAGTAAAGCTACTCTAATTGATGAGGGTAAGCACTTTATTATTAAGTCTCCTCATCCTTCACCATTATCATCATACAGAGGTTTTTTTGGTTCTAAGCCATTTTCTAAAACAAATAAATATTTACGCGAAAATAATATAACAGAGATAGATTGGAGTTTAGATTAATGTATACAATAAGTGTTTCTTCTTTAAATGAACAAATTAAAACTTTACTTGAGACTAGTTTTACTCGTATATTAGTTGAAGGTGAACTATCCCGGATTACATTTCATAACAGTGGACATATTTACTTTACGCTTAAGGATGCATCTTCAAGTATTAAAGCTGTAATGTTCAGAGGAAATGCTTCTAAGTTACGCTTCCAATTAAAAGAGGGTATGAAAGTTGTTCTAGATGGGGCTATTAGCTTATATAAACCTCGTGGTGAATACCAAATAAATTGTTTTAGTATAGAACCTTCTGGGCAAGGTGCATTAGCATTAGCGTATGAACAGTTAAAAGAAAAATTATCTCTTAAAGGTTACTTTGAAGCTAGTATAAAAAAACAGTTACCCACTTTTCCTGCACGTATAGCTCTTATTACGTCAGCAACTGGTGCAGCACTTCAAGATATGCTTCGCGTTGCTAATACTCGTTATAGAGCATTAGAAATAGATGTGTATGATGTATTAGTTCAAGGTACAAGTGCAGCATGGCAAATATCTAATTCTATAAGCATGGCAGATAAAAAAGATTATGATATTATTGTTATAGGTCGTGGTGGTGGAAGTATAGAAGACTTATGGGCTTTTAATGAAGAGATTGTGGCAGATGCTATTTTTAAGGCTATAACACCCATCATATCAGCAGTAGGACATGAAATCGACTGGGTTATTAGTGACTTTGTTGCAGATATAAGAGCTGCGACACCAAGCGTTGCTATGCAAGTTTGTTTACCCGATACAAATGAACTGTATCAATACTTAGATTCTATTGCCGGTCAATTTGATAGTGTTGTATCCCAAAAATTATTTAATAGAGCTAAAGATCTTGATCATCTCAGGCAACTATTCTCCCAAAACTCCATTGAAAAACAATTAAAACAAAAAACATTAGAAGTTTTACAGTTTAAAGAGCAGTTCTTTCAAACTATATCTTTTAAGATTCAAAATTTTTCAAGAGAAAAAGAGAGTATAACATCTAGATTTCCTCATATTATAGACTCAATTTTGAATAATAAGCAAAATCAATTAAATAACTTCAATAAAATGCTAGAATCTAACAATCCAAAATTAAAAACAAAAAGTGGATTTGCACAAATTTCAAAAAACAAAAAAGTTATTGATATATCAGAATTAGATGTTAATGATAGTTTTGAACTTCAAAGTGATGATATATATGTAACTGCAAAAGTAATAGAAAAGGAAAGTCTATGAGTTATCCAAAATTTTATGACACAATTGAGAGTATAAAAGTTAAAGACCCTCTTTCGAATGCACTTGGGGCATTTGAAAATGGCCAGTATGAATTTAATTATATAGATGTAGTAAAGTCCGCTGGACATAGTTGCCCTACAGTTGCTGGTGCTTATATAATTGCTTTAGAAGCTTTAAAAAGTTTATACAAAGATGAATTAGCTGTTCGTGGAAATATTAAAGTAGAGTTTGCAGAATCTATGGAAAGTGGAGTTGCTGGAGTTATAGGAAATGTTATTTCTCAGATTACGGGGGCTACAGACAAAAGTGGTTTTAAAGGACTTCAAGGAAAGTTTGCTCGACATTCTTTAATGCATTTTGATGCAAATGTTGATGCTTCAGCAAGATTCACACGTTTGGACAACTCTAAAAGCGTAGATGTTTTTTATAATCCATCTAGCGTTCTACCAAATCCAGATATGCAAGTTTTAATGCAAAAAATGGCAAAGGGTGAAGCTAGTAATAATGAAGTAAAAGAATTTGGTATTTTATGGCAAGACAGAGTAAAAAGAATTTTCGAAAATATTGAAATGGTTGTACGAGTGGAAGAGGTATAAAATATTTATTAAATATTGATATAGTAGAAATAAACAAGGACCTATCTCGAAATATCTTTACAAAACTGTAACAATATGTCCAAACTGTCAATACTATTTCTAAGTATATAGAATCTGTTAGTTAGAGATTATATATTTATTTCTATATAAAAAAGATAAAAAAAATAGCAATCTGCAATACTTTTTAAATATATAAAAATTTTGAGTTATATTTTTATTCTTAGGAGTAAGTATGAGAGATTTTAGTGCTATTGTAAAAGAGTTGAAGTTTTATTTGGCAAAGAATACGAATGAGAAAGTGTATGATAAAAAGATTGCAGATGCACTTGAAATATCACCTATAAATTTTGCGACGTTAAAGCGGAGAAATTCTATCCCCTTTGAGAAGATAATAAATTTCTGTAATAAAGAAAAAATTTGTTGTAGTGAGATTTTTTTTGATTAAATCTTTAACTGTACTGTACGTTTAGTAGCCTCAAAAAGCTCAGTTGCACGTTGGACAATAGGGTCTTCTAGTATATCTGCTCCATCTATTTCTTTTGGGGCTTTTTCATCGCTAGAACAACCCGTAACACAGCTTCCACTCCCTCCAATCTCAGCTTCTTCAATCATTGATGCAGGTTCTTGAAATTCTTGTGGAGGTATTTGAGTAGTTTGGTCAAAAGACTCTGGATGTACTTGGCTTGGCTCAGGTACAATTTCTTGTTTAACTTCAACTGGTTGAGTACAAGCCATAGATTTTATCTTAGTGCTAAATCCATACACTTCACGAACGAGTTGTTTAATCGCAGCATAGCCATGTGTAAGGGCTTTTTTTTCTACATCATTTACGCAACTTTCCCAAGTTAAAACATTATCTTCATATGAAATAAAGCTGATAGCACTTTCAAAAAGTGCACCAAGTTCATAGTTTCTATCTTTAATCTTTGTAATAAGTTCTAGAAACTCTTTGTTTTGTGGAACATGAATTACCTCTGGCTCAGGAGGTGTGATTTCTTCTTCTACTATGGGTAAAGTTATAACTGGAGCTATTTGCACAGCAATAGGTTCAGGCATCTCTGGCGAAGATGTATGCATTTTTATGGTTGTTGGTTCTGGAGTTTTTAGCTCAGGTCTTTGAATCTCTTTTTGAAGAGACTCTATCATTTGGTCTATCTCTTTAATTCGAAGTGCTTCCATCATCTTGAAAAATATCATTGAAAGCACAAATGAACCATCTGCATTAATGTTAAAAAGATATTTTGAATCACTTAAAATTCTAAAAAATCTATCGAGTACTAGGGTTGAAAACAAGGCATCTTGGTTGTACATTTTCTCTTTAAGATAGGCTATAAGCTCATCCACAACCATCTCAGCTTCATAATCTTCTAGCATTTTTGTATGTTCGACTACAGCTGCATAATCTTTTGCAAATACAGAATCGAAAATATCACTTATACATTTGGGATCAACAAGGCCTAGCATATCTGTAACAGTATTGACATCGACATGATTTTTAGAATAGATGATTGCTTGATCAAGTAGAGTAAGCGTATCTCTCAAACTCCCACTTCCGCTACGAGCAAGAATTTCGAGTGCATCTGCTTCAAAAGAGACACCTTCTAAGTTCAAAATATGTGCCAAATGATCTATGATTTTATTTGTTGCAATAGATTTAAATCTAAAATGTTGTGTACGACTTAAAATTGTAGCTGGAAGTTTAAGTGGATCAGTTGTTGCAAGAATAAATTTTACATATTCAGGTGGTTCTTCTAGTGTTTTTAAGAGAGCATTAAATGCGGGAGCCGTAAGCATATGTACTTCATCTATGATAAAAATTTTGAACCTTGCAATAGCTGGTTTATACTTCGTTTGCTCGACTAAATCACGGATATCGTCAATCCCACGATTTGAAGCTCCATCCATCTCAACTATATCCATATGTCGGCTTTGTATAGCCATAGTACAGTTTGAGCATACACCACAAGGTTGATGACTCATTCCTTCTTCACAGATAAGCGCTTTTGCAAAGATTCTAGCAGTTGAAGTTTTACCACTTCCTCTTAAACCTGAAAAAAGGTAAGCATGAGAAAGTCGGTTTGAATCAAGTGAAAGTGAAAGAGTTTGAGAAATAGTTTCTTGACCTATAAGCTCATCGAAGTTTGAAGGTCGGTATTTTCTTGCTAGTACTTCTGATGATTCTTTCACAGTAAACTCCACTTTTTAGTAAGTAGATTTTAGCATGTAAAGAGTTAAAAGCTTATTATGCTGAGATTATATTTTGAGCCATTTTGCTGCAATAGCTTTTAAGGCATCAGGATTTTCAGAAGCAAAAAATTTTATGTGAGGATTTTCATATTTTTTACTAAAAGTAAATTTACTTTCTAAGTATTCTACAATTGCTTCACCAGAGTGAATAAGCTGTGTATCTTCACCAAAGTATGCTTGAAGAGCAGGTGCTATAAGTGGAAAATGAGTGCAACCTAAGATAACTGCATCAGGTTGTTTTATATCTTTGAAGTAGTGTTTAAATGTAGCTTCAAGTATTTCACCACTAAAAATTTCTTCTTCAACAAGAGGTACAAAGAGACCCGTTGCTTTTGTTTGAAAGTTGTCATATCCAAGAGAATGTAGTCTTGTATTATATGCTTTAGAGTTTATCGTTGCTTTTGTGCCTAAGACTAAGATATTTGAATTTTTGTCTTTTAGTGCATTTGAAGTCGCTATAGCTCCAGCTTTGACTACTCCATATATAGGACAGTTTGAAATATCTCTCATCTCATCGAGGGCATATGCACTGACTGTATTGCAAGCTACAATGATTAAATCAAGTTCAAAGTTTTTAAAAAATTCTATCGTCTCTAAACCGTAGCGAATGATGGTGTTTTTATCTTTGATTCCGTAAGGAACACGTGCTGTATCCCCATAGTAGATAATTTCTTCAAAGAGTTGGTGTTGGAGTAAAGATTTAACAACAGTTAAGCCGCCAATTCCTGAATCAAATACACCGACCTTCACTAATTTACCTTAAGAATCTGTATTCATACTTTCAAGGAATTCAGCATTAGTAGCATTTTTCCCCATAGTATTATAAATAAATTGAAGTGCTTTAACTTCGTTGTCTTGTTTATGTAACATTTGACGTAAGATAAAGATTTTTTGCAAGTTCTCTTTAGAGATAAGTAAATCATCTTTACGAGTTCCAGATTTAAGAATATCAATCGCTGGGAAGATTCGTCTTTCTGCAATTTTACGATCAAGTACAACTTCCATATTACCGGTACCTTTGAATTCTTCAAAGATAACTTCATCCATTCTACTTCCAGTGTCGATAAGTGCAGTAGCAATGATAGTTAAAGAACCACCATTTTCAATATTTCTCGCAGCTCCAAAGAAACGCTTTGGACGGTGAAGAGCATTGGCATCTACACCACCAGAGAGTACTTTACCACTTGAAGGTGTAACAGTATTGTACGCACGTGCAAGTCTAGTGATAGAATCTAGTAGAATTACTACGTCACGACCAAGCTCAACAAGACGTTTAGCCTTTTCTATTACCATCTCAGCAACTTTAACATGGTTTTTTGCTGGCATATCAAAAGTTGAGCTGTACACTTCACCTTTAACACTTCTTTCCATATCTGTAACTTCTTCGGGTCTCTCATCAACAAGTAAAACTAGTAAGTCAATATCTGCGTGGTTAGTTGAAATACCATGAGCTATCTCTTTTAAAAGTTCTGTTTTACCAGATCTTGGAGGGGCTACGATCAAACCACGTTGTCCTTTACCAATAGGGGAGAACAGGTCTAACATACGACCTGTTAAGTGTTTCTCTTTATACTCAAGCTTAATAATATCTAATGGGTAAAGAGGTGTTAAATTTTCAAATAGAGGTCTTTTTTTACTTTCTTCAGGAGGTAAACTATTAACAGCTTCTATCTTTATAAGTGCGTAGTAACGCTCTTGTTCTTTTGGAGGGCGTACTTGACCAGTTACAACGTCACCATTTCTAAGTGCAAATCTTTTGATTTGAGTATTTGACACATATGCATCATTGATAGATTCATTAAATGATTTATCGATAGAACGGATAAAACCATAGCCATCTTGCATAATTTCAAGTATCCCAGAGAAAAGGATAAAACCACCCTGAGCAGTTTGCGCTTTAAGAATTTCAAAGATGATATCTTGACGCTTCAGTTCATTTGGATGCTCAACTTTTAATTCAGTTGCCATAGCCACAAGTACTTCAATATTAAGAACGCGTAGTTCATCTATAGTAGCACCTTTAACGGGTGTATGAGATCGGGATTTATTAGTATTGCTTTTTGGTTTTGTGTTCTTGCGAGGTTGTTGTGAATTGTTTTCACTCATAAAGTAAGTACCTTAATTTTGTTTGATTTGTTGTAGTGAAGAAAGTATTGAGATGCATGTGAACATCCGTTTTGTTGCGCTTATTTTACACTAATACTCTATTTTAGTCAAGTTTAGTTCATTTTGAGTGTAGATATACCATCGACAACAGTAGAAATATTTACTTTCGCTTCTGCTAAGGTCTTTTGTGTTCTCTCGGCTAGTTTACGTACTTCATCTGCAACTACGGCAAATCCACGACCATGTTCCCCCGCGCGTGCAGCTTCAATAGCCGCATTGAGTGCAAGAAGGTTTGTTTGATCTGCGATATCAGATATAGTAGAGAGTACTTTAAATATATCTTGACTTTGGTATTGTAAACTTGATAGTTGCTCGTTAAATTCCCCAGTTTTTTCCTCATCTATTTCTTTAGAATTTTCTTGAGTTTGGAGAAGTTTAGTATTTTCTTCTATAATTTTTTGTTCTTGTTTAAGTTCTTTTTGAAGTGTATTTACAAGTACTTGAAGTTCTTCTCTTTTAGTTTTGAGAACTTCAGTTTCTTCTAGCATTTTTATTTTTTGTATATTTACATCTTTTTCTTTTTTCTCGTGAGTTATTACTAAAGATGTATTTTCTGTTTCTAAGGATTGAATCTGGTATTTTACATTTGTGTTTTCTTGCGAGAGTTCTTCCACTTGAGACTGTAGTATTTTTATCTCATTGTTTTGTTTAGGTCGTTTTGAGTTTCTAAACATAAAATATCCAATCGTTATACCAAATAATAAAACTAATACAGCATATAAAACACTCAAAAATAGTGAAGTTAAAGAGGATGGTTCGGATGCTAGAACTTTGTTTTGAATAAGCTTAATTCCATTTGTTTTCATATCTAGGTAGAGTTTTCTCATTCTTTGAATCTGAATGTTACTCAGTTGATTGTTGCTTTGACGAAGTTTTGCTAGAGCCTTAAGTGTTTTTCCTTCTAATACATCAAGCTCACTTACTTGAGTAGAATCAACAGAAAGTGAAGTTGTAATTTTCTCATGAGTAGAAAGTATGAGATAAAAAAGATTTACTTTTTCTTCGGCAGATAAGCTAGAAGAAGCCTTATCGAGTTCAGCATTTAATTGGCTGTAGCTTTCTTCTAATGAAGAGGCAAAAATGTGTAAAGATATAAATAAGAATAAAAAGAATATTTTCATAGTAAATTTAAAGCACAATCTATACCAAATCTGAATATAATAGGTAAAATATTTTAAGGCAACTTATGAACAAAGCATTTTTACTTTTATTTTTACTTTTTAGCTTTACATCTCTTTCGCTTCATGCATATTCTAAACGAATCATTTTAATCTCTTTGAGTACGCAAGAAGGTGCAGATGCTGTGATAAAAGAACTGCCAACGCATAGTCCAACATTATACGCTCTTGCATTGGAGTATAACTTTAAGATAAAACTAAATAAATCAGGAAAATATTATATAGTTTCAGCGGAAGTATTTACAGATAAAAAAGTATTAAACATAGCATTAAAGAAAATTAGGAAACGTTTTAAAGGTGCTTATGTAGGTAATTATAAGTATCCAAAAGTAATTAAAAAGATACCAGTTGTAAAAAAGAAAATTCCAAAGAAGATTGAGCAAAAAGTAAAAGAATTAAAAAAAGAAATTGTCATTGTTGAAAAAATACCAAAAAAAATACAAGTGAAAAAGATTCAAAAAGTAGAAACAAAAAAAGTTGAAAGAACTGAAAAAATAGAAGTAAAAGAAGTAATTCTAGAAGATGAACAAGAAGTGTTAAAACAAAATATACAAACAAATAAAGAAGATGACTCATCCAATAAAATTATAAGTATCTTTATAACATATTTTGAATGGTCTTATCTTGTTATATTTATACTAGCAATGATTATGTTAAAGTATTATATAAAATTTAAAAGAATCTACGACGAGTATTAAGCGTAGATACTTTTGTTTACTTTATCAAATTCTTTTAGTGTTTTTTCTAGAAGTTTTTGAGCATCTTGAAAAATTTTATCCATCATTTTTTCTAAATCTAAGTGTTCTATTTCTTTTGGGTTTTCAAGTTTCTCGATAGATTTATCTATTTTATTATTTAGTTTATCCATTGATCTATCAAACATATCTACAATATTTGATTTTACATGTTGTTTATGATTGTCATCTCTTTCTCTACCTGGTTCAAAAATGTCAGAAATTTTTTGTGCTAATTGAGTGACTGGTGAAGTAGGTGCGTCTTCTTTTAGCTCTTCTAAAAAGTCATCTATAAAAGGTTGTGCCGTTTCCATAAACTTGTCAATTTCTTTTTGGTCTTGGGCACTAATTCCATTACTCTCAACTTTAAAAGAGAAAGATTGCATAGAAGAAAAGCTCATAGAAGTCTCAGATCCACTTTCATTTTTAGTATGAGAAAGTGAAGATGCATTATGGTTAGCGAAATCCATTTTAATAGTATCTCCGCTTGAAGTTTTCATAGATATATTTAAGTCATGTTGGCGATATGTGTCCATTGAATATGAAGTGTTGATAATGCATCCTTTACAATAAGTAGGAATAATATCGGTTAGATTTGTAAAAATTGAAGTTTTCTTCAACTAAAATAAGTCGTAAAATATGTAAACGAAGAGATAAAGAAAATTAAATAAGAGTTTGTGCTAAAATCCTATCATGAAAAAAAAGTATAAAATTTTAGTTACAAATGATGATGGTTATGAGGCTAAGGGTTTACTCTCTTTAGTGAAATCTTTAAAAGAGTTAGATGATGTAGAAGTTATGGTTGTCGCTCCTGCAAATGAGAAGTCTGCATGTGGGCATTCCCTTACACTAGTACGTCCACTTCGTTTTGTGAGCGTTGATGATGACTTTTATAAACTTGATGATGGAACTCCGAGTGATTGTGTGTATCTTTCTCTCTCTACTCTGTATAAAAATGAAAAACCAGACCTTCTTGTAAGTGGTATTAACCGTGGTTCGAACATGGGTGAAGATATAACATACTCAGGCACGGCTGCTGGTGCTATGGAAGGTGTACTTCATGACATTCCATCGATTGCGATAAGTCAAGTAATGGATTTTACAAACCCTGATGGAGATTTTTCTCTTGCAATGAAAACGATTAAAGAGTTAGTATTAAAAATAAAGAATGGTAATTTTCCTCTTCCTCCAAGAGAATTTTTAAATGTCAATATTCCTTCAGACCTTGGTGAAGCAAAAATAAAAGTTACTTATGCTGGATATAGGTTTTACGCAGATGATGCACATGTACATAGAAATCCTCGTGGTGAAGAGCACTACTGGTTAGGTCTTCACCCTCTTAATTTTGCTCCAAGGGCTGGTTCAGATGGGATGAGTGATTATGAAGCAATTCAAGAAGGCTATATCTCTATTACTCCCATCATGCTTGATTTAAGTGCATACAAAAGTATGAAAGCATTAGAAGCGTGGTGTGATGAGTAAACATGACAGAATAAAGCTTGTTCTCCAAGAGGACTTCATTAAACTTGAAAATGCAAAAATCCTTCTTTTAGGTGTTGGTGGTGTTGGAAGTTATTGTTTAGATTGTTTATCTCGCAGTGGTGTAAAAGATATAACAATTGTAGATTTTGATACATACGATGAAACAAACCAAAATCGTCAAATGTGGTCAGAACTTCATGAGGGTGAAGTGAAGGTAGAAGCCTTACAAAAGCATTATCCTAAAATTAAAATAATGAATGTACGAATTGATGAGCAGTGGGTATGGGATTTTGACTTCGACTCATACGACTTAGTTTTAGATGCGATTGATGACACAAAGGCAAAATTAGCCTTAGCGCAAAAGTGTCATAAAAAACTTATCTCTTCTTTTGGTTCTGCAAAACGACTTGACCCTACAAAGATTAAAGTAGATGATATTTGGAAAAGTTACGGCGATAAATTCGGTTCTAAAATACGTTATGAGTTACGAAAACGTGGATTTAAGAAAAAGTATAAAGTGATTTTCTCAAGTGAAGAGGCAGTAGTAAAAGAAAAGGGTAGTTTCATGGGTGTAACAGCATCTTTTGGACTTACAATGTGTGCTGAGGCCATTAAAGAAATACGAAAAATAAAAGATAAAGGATAGAATTGTTTGATTTTTTAGACAGTGATTGGTTTATTATAACACTAGAGATAGTTTTTATAATTCTGATAGCTTATGATATTAAGAAGTATGTAGAAACCAAAAAAAAAGAATATATAACAAATATTGTTTTAACTTTTGCTTTCGCAGTATGGACTTTGTATCCGATGTATATAAGTTATTTTGGATGGGAAGATTCTCAAAAGCAAGAGATGTTATTAACATGTAATGACTCAAATGATACTAAAATATGTAACTGTATTGATGAGCAAATATTTAAAGAGTTTACTTATGACGAGCATAAGGCTGAAGATAAAAGCTCAAAAGAGTACCAAGAGTTTACAAAAGAAGCGAAAGAGGATTGTTTAGATGATGGATGGTTTTGATAAAAAAATATCTTGCTTAGGGATTATTGGTGATGGCTGTGGTGGTGGAAGAGAGTTTTATGTTGAAAATGATGCTTTGTACTCCTATGATCCTTATACAAAAGAGAACATGATTTTATTTGAACCTGTGTATAAAGCAAAATCAATTTCTAAGCATCGCTGCATGCTTAGTATTGAATGTGAAGATGAAACTGTGAACATCGACTTGTCTACTCTAAAAATTTAAATTATCTAACAATAATATAATTTAAGTTAATAAATCACATTTATTTGATAAAATAATATGAGAGGTATTCAATGAAGTTTTTTATATTATTAATGGTGCCCTTTATATTAGCTCATGCTTCAGAGTCTTTAAATTCCTGGCTTAGGGATGGAGATGTGTCTGGAAATATAAAATACTACTACATTGAAACAAACAAAAACTATGTAACTGGGAAAGAAACTTCTCATCATTCAAATGCCGTTGGCGGACAGTTAAAATACCAAACGAAAAGAACAAATAATATACTGCTACAAGCTACTTTTATGGTAACACAAGGTTTTTTACTTCCCAATAATGTAGAGAGTTCTACACTAGGACAAGATGAAGGAACAAAAGGTTTTAATGCTAAAGATGCTTATGCAGTTTTAGGTGAAGTCAACCTTGATTATAAAAACAAATATTTGAATGTTTGGTATGGAAGAAAACTTATAAATACTCCTATGATAGGACCAAAATCTGCAAGGCTATTACCTTCTACAGTTGAAGGTGGTGAAGTAAGTGCATTTATAAGTAATACAACAAGTGTCAGTTTGCTTTTTGTAGATAAATTCAAGCAAAGAACAGCAAAAAACTTCAGTAATATTATAAAGCATGCATTAGGTTCTGATACATATGCTGTAACGGGAAGTGAAGAGGGTAACACATATACAGCGACTCTAAAATATAATGCAAACGCTATAGCTATTAACATCTATAATATGCACGCAACAGATTTTATCAATGTAACTTCTGCTGATTTGAAATATACAAATGAGATATACACACTTTCAGCGCAAGTAGTAAAACAAATGAGTGTTGGAAATGCAAAAACTAACTTAGCAAAAATAGGTTCTATTACAAATGGGAAAAAAATAAATGTTACAGCATTTGGGCTTCGAACTAGTATAAAACATAAAGAAAGTGTTTTTGATATTGTGTACAGAAATATACTTCGAGATAAAAATGCCTATGACTCAATTATAACACCATGGGATGGAAGTCTCTTGTATGCATATAGTTCTACGACAAATAATCTTGGACAATCATTATACGGCAATGGACTTACTGCTGGAGGAGCTTATGTTGGTGGGACACAAGGTTTAAAAATAGGGTATACACAAAAGTATGACTTTTTAGGTCTTAAAGGTTTCAAAACACACCTAGCTCTAGCAATATACAGAAATTCACTTTATCGTGAAGATCAAGAAGACCTAAAAGCAATCCTGTTTTACGATAATGGTCCATTTTCTTTACAACTAAAGGGAATCTGGATTAATAATGATACGTATACTTTTAAAGATGGCACTGTAAATCAGTTAGATTCCTTGACTCAGTATCATGCGATAGTAAATTATAAATTTTAGTAGTTAATAAAAAAGGGATAGAATAAAGAATGCAGGTAAATTTTAAAAATATATTGTTGTCATTATTGATTGTTTTTATAACTTTGGGATGTTCTCCTAATCAAGAAAAATCTTATGAGCCTTTATACTCTGAGACACCTATATTTGTACAGAAGAAAGTATATGTTTTTGGTGTACATCCTTTACATAATCCTAAGCGTCTTTTTGAAGTGTATCAGCCTATGGTTGATTATATAAATGCACAACTCAAAGGAAGTGAACTTCGTCTTGAAGCATCAAGAAATTATGCAGCGTATGATAAAAAACTTTTTGATGGGTATTTTGACTTTTCACTTCCTAATCCATACCAAACAGTGGCAGCAGCCTCTAAAGGTTATCAAATATTTGGCAAAATGGCAGATGATGAAAACTTTCGAGGGATTATCTTAGTGAGAAAAGATAGTGGGATTGAAAAAGTTACAGATCTTCGTGGAAAAACGGTTAGCTATCCCGCTCCTACTGCATTAGCCGCAACAATGATGCCTCAATGGTATATGCATGAAAATGGCTTAGATATAAATCATGATATTACAAACTCTTACGTAGGTTCACAAGAGTCTTCTATTTTGAATGTTTTTTTGGGTAAGTCTGCAGCAGCTTCTACCTGGCCTCCGCCGTGGCGAGCATTTATAAAAGAAAGACCTGAGATTGCTGAGCAAGTTGAGATAAAATGGGAAACTTCACATCTTCCAAATAATGGTCTCATAGTGAGAGAAGATGTACCAGCAGACTTACTCAAAAATATAAGTAAAATAATCTTTTCTTTACATGAGTCTAAAAAGGGTAAAGAGATTCTTTCAAAAATGGAATTAAGTAAATATGAGAAAGCGCAAGACTCTACATATGATTCTGTTCGCTTGTTCTTAAAACGTTTTGAAAAAGATGTTCGTCCAATTATGGGAGGGAAGTTAGATAATGAATAGATCTATCCCCTCTCTTTGGAATAAAAGTTTTAAATCGCAACTTATTTACGGGTTTGGAGTTATTTTAACTGTCCTTGTAGTTAGTTTTTCGTATATAAATATATCATTTCAAAAAGAATTTTTTCAGCAAAGTGGGATGAAGCAAATTCTAAATCGTAGTTTATCTCTTGCCCAAACAAGTAAAGTTTGGCTTATGGCAAATGATTATGTTGGACTGGAAGCTGTTATGAATGATGTAAGTATATATGATGATTTAGTTTTTGCTACTATCATTAATCCAGATGGTAAAATTATAGCGCATACTAAGAATTCATTTGTTGGAAAGTATATAGCAGATGAAAAGCGAATAGAGTATTTAAAAGAACATTCATATAATATAAATGAAGAAGAATCAGTATATGTACTTTTACAAAATAATAAATATATTGATATCATAAGATCTGTTCATGAAGGCGAAAAAAACATAGGGTTTGTTAACATACGTTTGGACCAAAGTATTCGTGAGGAAGCTATACATAATAAAATAATGGAGGGGATTATTTTTACATTAATATCGATTATTATCGGTATTTCATTTGCTTATTTTGTTGCCAAGGGTTTGACGAATAGTTTATCTCATTTAATGTTGAGTGTAAGAAAGTATAGCGAAGGTAATCGCGGTGAAGTAGCAAATGAAAATACAGTAAAAGAGATAGCAAAACTTGCTTCTGAATTTAATTCTCTTACTCATAATCTTAATGCTTCTGAAGAGTTAAATCAGAAACTAACAGAACGATTAGAACTTGCATTTATTGCTACTCAAGATGGACTTTGGGATTGGGATATACTTAATGATACTATTTATTATTCACCAATATGGAAAAGCATGATAGGGTATTTTGATGATGAACTCCCAAACGAAATCTCAACATGGGAAGAACGTGTACACCCGGATGATATTGAAACAGCTTCTCGAGCTATTGATGATCATGTTGCAGGTAAGACACAAGAATATACAAATATACATAGGTTACGGCATAAAGATGGAACTTGGGTTTGGACTTTAGATAGAGGGAAAGTTCTTTTTGATGACAATGGAGTAGCAATACGTATGGTGGGAACACATGCTGATATTACACAAGAGAAGTCTCAAAGGGAAGAACATCAGCATATTTTAGAGTATCAAGCAAATCATGATGCCCTTACTAAACTGCCAAATCGACTTTTATTTCACGACAGATTAATGCAGGGAATAGAAAAAGCAAAAAGATATGAAAAACAATTAGCAGTATTTTTTATAGATTTAGATAGATTTAAACAAATTAATGATTCATTAGGACATGATATTGGAGATAAAGTCCTTCAAGAAGTTGCAGACAGGTTAATGGAAGTTACACGTAAAGGTGATACTCTCGCACGTTTAGGTGGAGATGAGTTTACAATTTTAATGGAAGATTTGAAAAAAGCACAAGATGCTTCAATTTTGGCAGAAAAAATATTACAATCCCTTATAGAACCTATTCGCGTAAGGGATCATATACTTTATATATCTAGTAGCATAGGAATATCTTTATATCCACAAGATGCTGATGATGCTATAAGCCTTCTAAAGTATGCAGATGCAGCAATGTATAAGGCTAAAGATGAGGGACGTGATACTTTTCAATTTTATTCAAAAGAGATGACACAAATTGCTTCTGAAAAATTAATTCTTGAAGCATCCCTTAGAAAAGCATTGCAAAAAGAAGAATTTGAAGTTTATTATCAGCCCCAAGTAGATGGAATAACAAATATGATAACAGGTATGGAAGCACTTGTTCGATGGAATCATCCAAAAAATGGACTTATTCTTCCTAATAATTTTATTCCACTTGCAGAAGAAACAGGGATTATCATCGCTCTTGATCAATGGGTAATGAAAACAGCAATCAAGCAGTTTATACAATGGTACAAAGAGGGTCTAAACCCAGGACGATTAGCATTAAATCTTGCTATGAAACAGTTGCAAAATAAGAAATGTGTTCAGACAATTAAAGATCTTTTGAATGATACAGGATGTAAACCTGAATGGATAGCATTTGAAGTAACAGAGGGACAGATTATGATGAATCCTGATAAGGCAATTGTTATTTTAAAAGAAATTTCACAAATGGGAATAGAACTAGCAGTCGATGACTTTGGAACAGGGTACTCATCCTTAACTTACTTAAAAAGATTACCAATAGATAAACTTAAAATCGATCAATCTTTTGTTCGTGATTTACCTTTTGATGAAGAAGATATTGGAATTTCTAAAGCGGTAATCGCTCTTTCAAAAAGTTTATCCCTTGACGTTATAGCTGAAGGTGTAGAAACAAAAGAGCAGAAGGACTTTTTAGTTAAAAACGGTTGCCATAATATTCAAGGATATTTTTATTCTAAACCAATCTCAGCACCTCAGATGCAAAAACTTTTAAAAGAGAAAAGTATTTAGATATAATCACTTCTATATAAATACAAGAGAATAAAAATGCAAAATATTGAACCAATGACACTTTTTGGCTATGAGAAACTACAAGCAGAAGTAAAAGATTTAAAAAAAGTAAAACGCCCCCAGTGTGTTAAAGATATTGAATCAGCACTAGAACATGGTGACTTAAAAGAAAATGCTGAATACCATGCAGCTAAAGAGATGCAAAAAAATATAGATAACCGTTTAGATAGTCTTTCAAACATAATAGCTAAGGCTAAGATTGTTGATCCAAGTGAACTTGAACATGCAAAAATAAGTTTTGGTTCTACAGTGGTAATGACAGATATGGACACAGATGAAGAAGTTACATATACTATTGTTGGGGGATGTGAATCAAACCCAGACATGGGGCTTATCTCTTTTGGTTCACCACTTGCAAGACAACTTCTTGGAAAAGAAGAGGGTGATGAGGTAAAAGTACGTTTACCTGGTGGTGAAAAAGAGTTTGAAATTGATGAGGTAAGATACCAGGAGATAGTTTTTGAAACACATTAATGTTGGTGTTATTGGGGCGAGTGGCTACACGGGTATAGAATTAATAAAAATACTTATAAATCATCCAAACTTTCAAATTAGTTATGTTGCTACAACTACGGGTGGAATTGAATTAGATGCTCTACACCCAGCACTAAAAGGTGTGTTCTCGTGTCCTGTAGAAATAGCAGATGTAAAAGAGATTTCTAAAAGATGTGCGCTTGTGTTTTTAGCACTTCCACATCAAGCTTCTATGGGCTTTGCTAAAGACTTAATAAAAGATGGTGTTAAGATTGTTGATTTATCTGCAGACTATAGATTAGATTTAGAAGCATATGAAAAACATTATTGTCCTCATGAAGATAAAGAGCACTTAGATATGGCTGTATATGGTTTACCAGAATTATATAGAGAAGAGATTAAAAAAAGCTCACTTGTAGCTAATCCAGGTTGTTATCCAACAGCATCAATTCTTGCCTTAGCTCCATTTACAAAGTATATAGATGAGAATTTTCCAATTTTTATAGATGCTAAAAGTGGTGTGAGTGGTGCTGGAAAAAAATGTAATGAATTAACGCACTATATAAGCATTAATGAAAATATATTTGCATATAAAGTACTTAATCACAGGCATGAACCTGAAATAAAAGAAAAACTATTTAAACAAAGTTCAAAAGATTTTGATGTGAATTTTGTTCCACATCTTATACCTGCAACTCGTGGTGAACTCATTGATGCCTATATGCTTATAAATAAAGATATCGATCCATTAGCAGTTTTAAAAGATTTTTACAAAGATGAACCATTTGTGAGAATATTCGATAATCCAGTAGATATAAAATCATGTGCGGGTACAAATTTTTGCGATATTTATGCACAGAGAAAAGGAAATAAGCTTTACGTAAATAGTGCAGTTGACAATATTCTTCGTGGTTCATCTTCCCAAGCTGTCGCAAATGCAAATCTTATGTGTGGGCTAGATGAAAGTACAGCACTTCCAACAATAGCTTATGTCCCATAATCTAATCCAAATTCAAGAAGGTGCGTACATCATTTCTGATGCGCATTTCTCAAACTCTCGTCCAGAACTTTTTTACCTTATACAAGATATACACTCAAAAAAAATTACTCCAACACAACTTTTACTTTTTGGTGATATTTTTGATGCTTTGTTTGGAAGTGTTTCTAAGAGTATAGAAGTGAATCAAGATATGATAACTATGCTAAATGATATCTCCAAGGAGATGGAAATAGTGTATATGGAAGGAAATCATGATTTTAATCTTAAAAATATATTTCCAAATATACGTATCTTTACAATAGCCCAACAACCTGTTGCCTGCCTATATGAAGATAAGAAAGTATTTCTTGCACATGGCGATTTTGGTGAAGATTTAGGATATAGAATATATACAAGCATTATAAGAAATCGATTTTTTCTTCCTGTGTTTAATTTCATTAACACAATCTTAGGAAATATTATATTAGAAAAACTTGATGTATATTTGAGAAAAAAAGAAGATTGTAATGAGTTTAGCGGATTTAAAAAGTATATTGCTTCAAGATTAGAAAATAAATATGAATGTGATTATTTCATAGAAGGGCACTTCCACCAAAACAAAATAATTAACTTTGATAGTTTTGAATATATAAATTTAGCAGCTTTTGCATGCAATCAAAGATATTTTATTGTAGAATCAAGTAAAGATAAACTATTTTTGAAAGAAAATAATTTTCATAAGGAGATATAACTAATGGATGAAAGTTCCCTAAAAGTTGGTTCCAATGAGATGGAACTTGTAGACTTTCGTATACTCAATCAAAGTGAAGATGGAGTGTATGAAGGTATTTATGGTATCAATGTTTCAAAAGTTCGTGAAATTATTCGCGTGCCGAAATTAACAGAATTACCAGGTACTCCAGATTTTATAGAGGGTATTTTTGACTTAAGGGATGTTGTAATTCCTGTTGTTAATCTTGCTAAATGGATGGGTATTACTCCACCAGAGGGTGGCGAAAAAGATTTTCGGATAGTTATTACTGAATTCAACAATGTTCTTATTGGCTTTATAGTTCATGAAGCAAAAAGAATTAGAAGAATTAATTGGTCAGACATTGAACCGGCTACTTTTGCTTCCGGTTCAGGTACTTTGGATGGAAGTAAAATTACAGGTGTAACAAAAATAGAAGGCGATAATGTTCTTCTTATATTAGACCTAGAATCTGTTGTGCAAGACCTTGGACTATATGAACCAGATGTAGATACTATTCCTCATGAATTAGAGAATTTTTCTGGCATAGCATTAATCTTAGATGATAGTGTAACTGCTAGAAAAATTGTAAAAGAGGCTCTTAAAAAGATGGGCTTCCAAGTTGTAGAAGCGATTGATGGTCAAGAAGGTTTAGAAAAACTGGATGAATTATATGGGATGTATGGAGAGAAGATTGCTGATCATTTAAAGTTGATCCTTTCAGATGTTGAAATGCCAAGAATGGATGGTTTTCATTTTGCAGCAAATGTTAAAGAAGATACTAGATTTAAAGATATTCCAATTGTTTTTAACTCGTCAATTAGTGATCATTTTTCAGAAATTAGAGGTAAAGAAGCAGGGGCTGAAGCTTATTTAGTAAAGTTTGAAGCAAGCACATTTTATGATGAAGTGTCACGAGTAGTTCGTGCACATATGAAGTAGGAGTATAAGTATGGATGAATTTCAAGAGATACTACAGGACTTTTTAGTTGAGTCCTTCGAACTTGTTGAAAAATTAGATGAAGACTTAGTTGAATTAGAAAACACGCCAGAAGACTTAGAACTTTTAAATGGAATTTTTCGTGTTGCACATACTGTAAAAGGTGCTTCTTCATTTTTAAACTTTGATGTTTTGACGCATTTAACACACCATATGGAAGATGTATTAAATAAAGCTAGACATGGTGATCTTATAATCACTCCAGATATTATGGATGTTGTATTAGAGTCAATTGATCTAATGAAAGCACTTTTAAATATTATTCGTGACACAAGTGCAGATGCTGGAATTGATGTATCTGAATGTGTTGCAAGACTCGATAAAGTGTCTGGGGGAGATGGTAAAGTTCCAATTGTGGAAGTATCAGCACCTGTAATTGAAGAGGCTCCTGTTGAAGAAGTCGTAGAAGAAGATGAACTTGATTATGATTCTATGGATGCTGATGAGATTGAAGCTGAAATAGAAAGACTTCTGAATGAAAGACAAGATGAAGATAAAGCAAAAAGAGCAGCTAAGATAGCAGCAGGGGAAAGTGTACCTCAAGCTCCACCTTCAGTGGATGAAGCTCCAGCATCTACTCCTGAACCAACTCCAGAACCGGCAGCTCCACCGCCCCCACCAATGGCTCCTAAAGCAGAAGCTCCAAGAAGTGATGAACCTAAAGCTGCAGCTCCCGCAAAACGAGCTCCAGCAGCAGTTGAGCAAACAATTCGGGTGGATGTAAAAAGACTTGATCATTTAATGAACTTAATTGGTGAATTAGTTCTTGCGAAAAACAGACTTATTAAGATTAACGATGATGTAGAAGAGCGATATGAGGGTGAAGAATTTCTTGAAGAACTTAACCAAGTTGTTTCGATTGTTTCACTTGTTACAACTGATCTCCAAATTGCGGTTATGAAAACGAGAATGCTTCCTATTGGAAAAGTATTTAATAAATTTCCTCGTATGATTCGTGATTTAACACGTGAACTCAATAAAAAAATGGAGCTCGAAATTTCTGGGGAAGAGACAGAACTTGATAAGTCAATAGTTGAAGAGATTGGTGATCCTCTTGTTCATATTATTCGTAACTCATGTGATCATGGTATTGAAATGCCAGCCGATCGTTTGGCTGCAGGTAAAACAGAAACAGGTACCATTAAACTTAAAGCTTATAACGAAGGTAATGCTATCGTTATTCAAATTGATGATGATGGTAAAGGTCTGGATACTGTCATGCTTAAAGCTAAGTCTTTAGAAAAAGGCATTATCACAGAAAAAGAAGCCGCTAATATGAGTGAAAAAGAAGCTTTCGCTCTTATCTTTAAACCAGGTTTTTCAACTGCAGCATCTGTTACAAACGTATCTGGTCGTGGTGTTGGTATGGATGTTGTTAAAACAAACATCGAAAAACTAAATGGTATTATTGATATAGATAGTGAAGTTGGTGGGGGAACCTCAATTAAGCTCAAAATTCCTCTTACTCTAGCAATTATTCAAGCGCTTTTAGTTGGTGTTCAAGAAGAGTATTATGCAATTCCTCTTGCTTCAGTACTTGAAACTGTTAGAATTTCTCAAGATGAGATTTATACAGTTGAGAGCAGAAGTGTTATGAGACTTCGTGAGGAAGTTTTATCTCTTGTTCATATAGGTGATATCTTCGAAGTAGATAGAATCCTTGACGCAGGTGAACATGCTTATGTAGTTGTACTGGGTCTTGGTGCACAAAAGCTTGGTCTTATTGTTGATTCTTTAGTTGGTCAAGAAGAGATTGTTATTAAATCTATGGGTGATTATTTAAAAGGAATTGATGGAATTGCTGGAGCTACAATTCGTGGTGATGGTGGTGTTACACTTATTTGTGATGTTGTTGCTCTTATGCAAATGGCAAAAGGTGTGAAAGCATCTCTTCCGGCTGCAAATGCAGAAGCTCAGCAAAGCCAAGAGAAAACAAAAGCAAGTGACTATAAAGTAATGATTGTAGATGACTCTAAAACAGACAGAATGATTATGAGGAAAGCATTGGAACCAATGGGAGTCTCTTTGGTAGAAGCTAGTGATGGACAAGAAGCACTTAATGTCTTAAAATCTGGTGAACATAATTTTGATGCAATGCTTGTTGATATTGAGATGCCAAGAATGGATGGTTACTCCCTTGCTACTGAAATTAAGAAGTATAATAAATATAAAAATTTACCTTTAATAGCAGTAACTTCAAGAACTGGTAAGTCTGATAGAATGAGAGGTGTTGAATCTGGAATGGTAGAATATATTACTAAACCGTATTCAGCTGATTATCTTGCAAGTGTAGTTCAAAGAAATGTTAACTTTAAATCGGAGTTCTTATAATGAGTGATAAATTAAAAGATATTATTAATAAACAAAATGACCAGCAAAATATTGCTTTGGATCAATCAGATGATATTGTTCAATTAGTTGGATTTATTATTGGTGAAGAAGAATATGCAGTGCCTATTTTGACTATTCAAGAGATTATTAAACCAATCTCTTGGACGAGAGTTCCTCAAACTCCTAAATATGTTCTTGGTGTATTTAACCTTCGTGGTTCTGTTATTCCATTAATAGATTTACGTACGAAGTTTGGACTTCCTTCAAAAAATCATAATGATGAAACAAGATTTTTTGTTCTTAAGCAAGATGATGAAGTAGCTGGATTTGTTATAGATAGATTAACGGCAGCTATCAGAATTAAAAAGTCAGATATTGGACCACCACCTGATACTATCGCATCTGAAGACAGCATGATTGATGGTGTTGGAAAACAAGAAGGTAAAATACTTACAATTTTAAAAGTCAATAAACTTCTCGAGAGAGATTTCTAATCTTTTTATGGGCTATACATCATTAGAGATTGAAATCTTAGATACGAAGATTCTTCTGAATTTTTCAGGAGAACTTAGTCTTTATACCATCACAAAACTTCAAAAACAAATTGATACACTTAGTCCATTAGATGTAAAACAATTAAATATTAATTTAAATAATACTACATTCTTAGATACTGCTGCAGCTATTTTTATACATAACCTTCAAAGTAAATATGTAACTCATGGTATAGATGTAACTATACTGACAGATAATGAAGAAACAAAAGCCACCTTAGAATTAGTAAAAGACCAAAGAAGTATACTAGATGCACCTCTTTTACAAGAAGAGAATAGTTTTTTATATGCATTTGGAAATTTAACCTGTAATTACTATACTGGGCTCTTAGCATTTTTTGAATTTTTAGGAAACCTTTTTGCTACAAAGTTACACTACCTAAAGTCTCCTAAAAATATTAGGTTTAAAGAGATTGCGTTTGAAATAAATGAAAGTGGGATAAAAGCGATTCCTATTATTGCTTTAACCAGTTTTTTAATAGGACTTGTTTTAGCCTACCAATCTTCTGTTCAGTTAAAGATTTATGGAGCAAATATTTTTTTGGTGGATATGATTGGTATCTCAATTTTAAGGGAATTAGCACCTTTAATAACCGCGATTATTATAGCAGGACGCAGTGGTTCTTCTTTTACAGCACAGATAGGTGCTATGAAGATAACGGAAGAATTAGATGCTATGAGAACAATGGGTTTTGATCCATATATATTTTTAGTATTACCTCGTATTATTGCCTTAATGATTGTTATGCCTATTCTTATATTCATTGCGGATATGATGGGTGTACTTGGTGGAATGGTTGTAGCAAATATTGACTTGCAAATTTCACCAACCCTCTTTATGGAAAGATTTTTAGCGGTGGTAGATATCAAACATTTTTATATAGGAATACTAAAAGGTCCATTTTTTGCATTCTTAATAGCGAGTATAGGAATTTATCGTGGTTTGCGTGTAAAAGACGATACACAAAGTATAGGCTTGAACACTACAAAAAGTGTAGTTGAAGCTATATTTGCCGTTATTGTTTGTGATGCTTTATTTTCAATCGCTTTTACTAATTTAGGAATATAGCATGAATGTAGTTGAAGTCAAAAATGTAAAAACTATCTTTGATGATAGAATTATCCATGATGGATTAAATTTAAATGTAAAACAAGGTGAAATATATGGTCTTTTAGGACCAAGTGGTTGTGGTAAAACTACACTTCTTCGAGAGATGGTAATGCTCCAAGATTTTGCATCAGGTGAAATAAATATATTGGGGAATAATATTAGTCATATTTCACATTATAAAGCGCAAGAATTACGAAAAAGATGGGGTGTTTTATTTCAAGCAGGAGCACTTTTCTCTTCTCTTACAGTAGCTGAAAATATAGCATTACCTCTTATAGAATATACAGACCTTACTCCTAAGATGATAGAAGAAATTGTTGCATTTAAAATAAGTTTAGTTGGTTTAAAGTTAGCAGATGCAAATCTTTATCCATCTCAAATATCTGGTGGAATGAAAAAAAAATCAGCTCTTGCCCGCGCACTTGCAATGGACCCCAAGCTTTTGTTTTTAGATGAACCAACAAGTGGACTTGACCCTATATCTGCTAGAGATTTTGATGAACTTATTCTGAAGCTACGTGACTTATTAGGATTAAGTATAGTCATGGTTTCACATGACTTACAATCAATTTATGATACACTTGACAGACTTGCAATTATAGATAATAAAACAATAGCTTTTGAGGGTACTTTAGTGGAAATGACTTCAGTTAAAAGTTCTTTTATACAAACATTTTTTGGGGATAAGAGGTAGATATGAACAATAAAGTTAATTATACACTTGTAGGTTTTTTAGTGCTTGTAGGGTTTACTCTGATGCTTGGATTTATATACTGGTTACTCCAGCCTAAGTCCAAAGAAGAAACTACGCAGTATCATATAAACTTTAATGAATCAGTACTTGGATTAAATATAGATGCACCTGTAAAATACCGAGGAATAAGTGTTGGTACAGTTACAAGTCTAAAGATCAATCCACGTAACTCTGAACAAGTACAAGTGTTAATAACAATTCTTAGAACTACACCTATTAAAATTGATACTGTGGCTAAACTCACAGCACAAGGTATAACTGGTCTCAGTTATATTAACCTTAGTTTGGGTTCACGTGAAAAAAATGATTTGCTATGCTTAGAGGGTAATGCATTAGCAATTATTAAGACTGCACCATCATTTTTTGAAGAGTTTGAAGCATCTCTTGGTAGTATGTCTACAAAATTATCTTCAACATTAACACAAACAGAAAAGCTTCTTAATGATGAAAATCAAAAACAGATAACACTTCTACTCCAAAGAACTGCAGGATTTATGGATAAATTAGAACAAGTTTTGGATGATAAAACTATTCATCACCTTCAGTCTAGTGTGAAAAATCTAGATAGTATGAGTGCAAAAATTGATAGCATGACACCAAATATAAATAGATTTATAGATAAAAGTGTACAGTGGGAAGATAAAGTAGCTGGTTCTTTTGACTCAATTATGGCAAGTTATAATGTGATTGCTAAATCTATGAATGAGTTTAAAAGAGCTATAGCAAGTGATCAGTTTAACATAAAAGATATAGCAGGTGATGTAGTTCCTACAGTAAATAATACACTTCTTGAGATGCAAGAAGTTATGATACGACTTGATGGGATGATACAAAGTTATGAGAGAAGTCCCGGTGATGTAATATTTAAACAAGAAGAAGTGAAAAAAGGTCCAGGAGAAAAATAGTGAGATATATATGTATAAGTTTTTTTGTACTGCTTTTTAGTGGATGCGTTACAACAAAAGTCCCATCAAAATCCGAATATCGAATAAATACAACTGTGATTACAACAAAAAATGATGCACAAAATTGTAAAGAAAAGTCTATAAAAGTTGCGCAAGCATTTAGTTCAAGTTCTTTAATGTCGAATAGTATGACGTATGCCTTAGGTAATTCAAAGCAGTATGTATACTCTCAGTCTTTATGGGCGCAAACACCAAATAGTGTTATAACTTCAAAGTTTTTAAAACTGATACGGGGTACAGAGCTTTTTAAAAGTGTGCAAATTTCAAAATCTAGAAGTAACAATGACTTTCTTTTAGAGATTAATATTGAAGATTTCATGCAGTATTTTGATGAAAAATCAACTTCTTCTTATGCAAATGTTTCACTAAGTTTGACAGTTATAGAAATTACGTCAAATAAAGTAATCGCAACAAAGACTTTTACTTCTAAAGTAGAGATTGACACTCTTAATGCAGAAGGTGGAGTTGATGGTCTTAGCGAATCTTTGAATAATATTTTAGCTAATACAAATATTTGGCTTAATGGAGTTTGTAAATGATTAAAGAAAAAGAGTATCAGAATAGACGTGTCAGGCTAGCTCATTCAATGGAGAGTAATTCTGTTGCAATTATTCATAGTGCAAACTATAAGACACGTTCTAATGATACGGAGTATCCATACAGGCAAGATAGTAACTTTTACTACCTTACAGGCTTTAAAGAAGATGATTCTTGTCTTATGATCCTAAAGAAAAAAAAGAAGTTTAAAACGATTCTTTTTGTTAAGAAAAAAGATGAAAGTCAAGAATTATGGACTGGAAAAAGATTAGGTGAAGAACAAGCAAATAAACAATTTTTAGTAGATGAAGTATATAGTTTTAATACTTTAGAAGAAAAGTTTATAGAAAAGGCTCTAAATAAACAAGTTCTATATTTTGATTTTAAGCTAAGCTATTTAAAATTTAAAGCTTTAAAAAGATTTTCTAAGGGAATAAATACACATAAAAATGTTGCAGTTAATATCGAATATATGAGACTCATTAAATCTGAAAGTGAAGTAGACTTAATTCGTAAAGCTATAAATATTACAGCTATAGCACACCATAAAGCTATGAAGGGTGATAAATCTTCAAAGTATGAATATGAATTACAAGCAAAAATGGAAAATATTTTTAAAAAAAAAGGGGCATATAGTGATGCCTATAGTTCTATAGTTGCTGGAGGAAACTCTGCAAATACATTACATTATATTGAGAAT
>NZ_JBLHOE010000044.1:0-27151 GCF_047622445.1 Sulfurimonas sp. | reverse complement strand
TTTATCAATATACAAAACATAACAACCCCTACTCTCTAAGTTAGATAAAGTCGCACAATGTATCTCATTTGGGTTTACTATGCAAAGGCTGTAAGGTTGTAAAGTATCTTGCTTAGTGTTAAATAAAATATTGATACTACCAAACTCTATAGCTGTAATAGTCAATTCATCATGTTGATGTTGCTTATCACAGCTAGTAACTTCTCGAATATATCTTAACTCAACAAATGGAAGTTTATCTGTCTTAAATATTGTAGCTTTCATATTAATTTAAATAGATTAAGTCTTCATATTAGCGTTTATAGTAAGCCATAACTGAGCTTTTCCCAATTGTATGCATGTTTATCATATAGCCAACTAAAGCAGGATTAGCATTTTCATCTAAGTCAAGTTTATCAACATCAAGGGCATGAACTGTTGTTATATAACTATGAGCCTTATCTCCTTTTGGTGGACAAGCACCTCCAAAACTACTAGTACCAAAGTCTGTTTTACTTTGCACACTACCTGTAGGCAGTAGTTTTAATACACTAGCATTTGTAGAGATTTTTTTTGTCCCTTTTGGTATGTTAAAAACAACCCAGTGCCACCAACCGCTACCTGTTGGAGCATCAGGATCATATACAGTAAGAGCAAAACTTTTTGTTTCCTTAGGTGCATTTTCCCAACTAAGTTCTGGTGAAATATTCTTTCCAATACATCCAAAACCATTAAAAACTTGAGCAGATGACATTTGTCCTATCATTGCATCGCTCTTAAGCGTAAAACCTTCAGCAGACAATGTTTGAGAGAATAAGACTAAACTAGCTACAGCTATTATGTGTTTAAATTTAAATTTCATTTTTTTCCTTTAATTAAAATTATTTTACTCATAAGAAAGAATATCTTTACGAACATTATCAATATTTTTAGAACAATTACCGAGTACGTATTTTACATCAACTTTTATAAGCCTTGGTGCATAATCAAAACCTTTGTAGTCTAAATACTTAGCAACTTCTTCTTTTGAATCAATGATAGTTGCGATTCCATTGACTTTAAAACGTAGAGATGTATTAAAATCAATAAACAACATTGCTATATTTGGATTATCCATCATATCACTAATGCCATGCAAGATTCCATTTCCATCATAATCTGGAAATACTATAGTTGTTTCATCTACTACATGCACAAAACCAACTTCACCACCTTTGTAGTTCATGTTTGGCTTTCCCTCTTTGGATGCAGTTGCTAGAAAAAAATAACTACTCTTACTTATTAGCTCTCTTACTGGTTTTGACATACGTGCTGTATCTGTTGCAGTTAAAATCATTGAAGCAATTTGTAATGTTCCATATTTAGTTTGTGCTTTATTTTTATTAACTATCATGCAATAGTGTCCTTTTAGTAAATAAATATATTTATCATTTTATCATAATTTTATATGTGGAATTTTTATTGCTTGTAAAGACTAATTCAAAGGACATATTATGCAAACTTCAAGTTCTTATCAATCTTATTTAAACTCTATGAAAGATTATAAAGTATCCCAAGGGAGAAAAGATTATCAGGCACCATTTGCTGATAAATTTGAGTCTATCTATGAAAAAGCTAAAAAAGAAGATATTGGTTTGTCTAATGCCAAAGACTTTTTACAAAACTTATCTGCTAGCGAACTTCAAACACTACAAAAATTCTCAGGCTTAGCAGACAAAGTGAACACAGACACTTTAAGCGCTGAGGGTGCATATAACCTACTATTACATGATAATGAACATTATGACTTTAACAATGATGGAGTTGCTGAAGTAGGTATTGGTAAAAAAATGCTGCCTATTCCTATAAATATGCCAACTGATGTTCGAGACGCATACATAAGTGCAATGAACGCATTAGACGATAAAGATAGACTTATGGCGGGCATGTTAAGCCTTGATCCTGTACATCTCAAAGCAGTAGTTAACAACGAACCTTATACTCCAACAAAAATGGACTACAACTATTTAAAGTCTAGTGTTGAGAACATCCTAAATCCACCTCCTGGCGCATATACTTCAGAAGAAACAAAAATAAGTATTCAAAAATTTTGGAATGCCTTTGACTCTAACTATAAAGGTGATAAAAGCAAACCTGATACACAAACAGAAGAAAGAAGTAGCGAAGTAGCAAAATTTTTAAATGATTTACGTACGAAAGGAGCTGCAAAATTTTTAGCTGATTTAAATCAAGAAAAGATAGATAAATTAGTCAAAGAGTTTGAAGAAAAACTTATAAAAGAAATGGGTGATTCTCCTCAAGCACTACAAGAGATAGCAAAACTAGTTGAAGACTACAAAAAACAACTTCTAGAGGAAATGCATGAGAGAACGAAAGAGGAAAAAATTGCGAAAGGAGAGAAATCTCCCATTTTAAGTGGAAATTCTCTTGTTCAAGAGATGATAGAGATGCAACAAAAACCAATAAACAAACCGTTAAATAGCTTACTGCTAAATAAATAGCTAACTATTTACCGGTGTAATTAACACCTGTTACTTCACCACTTAGGTTTACAAATATATACATAATTTGTTTTGCTTTATCTTCTACTCTTGTATTGTAAAATCGTACAAGCCATTCCGTAGAATATTTAAATTGCTTCTTTTTTGCATCTAATATATCGGCTTTTGACCAAGTCTTTGGAATTTTCTGATCATTCATGAGAGCAGATAACTGTTTCTCTGCGATACTTTCAACTTCTGCCTTTGTTATACTCTCATAAGAGTGTCCATTTCCAGCATGACTATGATCGTGTCCGGCACCTGCATATAGTGGATTTATTCCACAAGCTAGAACTATTGATAGTACTGCATTTCTTAATATTTTTTTCATATTTTTCCCTTATAATGAATCGTGATAATTTTGTATCTTTTTTTGCTCAGCTTGCATATCTAAATGGATATGATAATGTTCATCTTTATTAAAACCAAATTCTTCTTCATTTGCCAGATGACTATATCCGTGCATTTGCATTAAAAATAGCATAAAACCTGCGAATATCAAAGCATGGTTAGTCACTTTAGAAAATTTTGTGAATGAAGCTAATTTTCTCCATTGTTGTAGGACTATAAGCATCAATACTAAAGCTATAATCTGCCCAATCTCCACACCAATGTTAAAAGATATAATCTTAAGTAACATCTCAAAATTTTGTTCCCCTAAAGGCAACTCTTGTAATCTTGTTGAGAGTCCAAACCCATGAATAAGCCCAAATATCAAGACCATTAGTAAAATATTTGGAGATTTTACACCTAGATAATTCTCGAAACCTTTATTATTATCAAATCCCTTATACATAACACTTATAGCTATAACTGCATCAATCAAATAATAATTGGCTGTTATACTCATAAATGTAGCGAATATCAAAGTGATACTATGCCCTAAAGTAAAGAGGGTAACGAATTTCATTATATCCATAATAGTTGTTAAAAAGAAGACAAGCCCAAACAAAAAGAGTAAATGATCGTAACCGCTTAACATATGTGAAGCACCAAGTTCAATGAAACTAAGATACCCGCCCTCATTCATTGCTTGGACATCCGAGGGTGATATACCGTGTGCAGATGCTGTCTCTTGTAATAATAGTATCAAAATAGCAAAGAAAATTATTTTCATTTACTTAGCTTTTTTTAAGTAGTAACAATACTCGAGATTACCCTCTTTTCCTGTAAGTTGTGATGGGGATTTGTCTAGTAAAATCCAAGACTTAGCTTGACACGCTTCTTCAAACTTTTTCATTGCCTTTTCTATCACTTCTTTGTCTTGTACTACACCATGATTGTCACGCTTAGCTTCACGTCCAACCTCAAACTGTGGCTTAAAAAGAAGTATAATCTCATGACTAGCTAACCTGTCTACATCGTCAAGAATATTGAGTAAAGATATAAACGAAACGTCACTCACAACTAAATCAAAAACTTTGTCACTCTCAAATTTACGTATGTCACAACTCTCGTAAGAAAATACTCGTACATCTTCTTTTATAGAATGGTGAAGTTGCTCACGTCCAACATCAACTGCACTAACTTCTTTTACACCACGTTCAAGTAAAACCTGTGTAAATCCACCTGTTGATGAGCCTATATCTAAACATACTTTTTCTTTTACATCTAAGTCAAGTTCTTTTAAAAATTCATCCAGTTTATGAGCAGAGCGTGAAACATACTGTTTATGTTCTTGCACCTCAACTATGTCATCAGAACTTAGTTTATATGAGCTTTTTGAGATACTTTTTGAGTTCACAGATACAAGAGAGTTTTTTATCATAGTCTGGGCTTTGTTTCTACTCTCACACAAGCCGTTCGCAACGAGGTAATTATCTAATCTAGTCAATATAATATCTATGCTGTTTTTAAAGCATGTGTCAAAAACATTTTTATCAATGACTGATAAGGTACATCCATTGCATTTGCTTTAACTTTTAATTCTTCTATCATGTCTACAGGTAAACGTAAAGATATACTTTTAGTGGTCTTTTTAAGATTAGATAATCTAACAGATTTTGCTTTTGACATATCGAAATATTCTGTTACATCATGGGCATCCCAAAAAGTAGATTCTTCTTCTTCACTTTTAAATATTGGTAATTCTTTAAACTTCTTCATAAATTATCCTCTCTTTTTCACTCATTGCTCTTGCTGAAATAATTCTGATATAATTATCTCTAAGAGTAAAAATAACAGTTATCAAATCATCAAAGTCATTTTTACCTAAAGCTACACAGCTACACTCATTTATAGAGTGTTTAAAATCCTCTACAATCAGTAAAGGCTCATTAAAAAAAATTTCTTCAATCGCTGTCCATTTTAAAGCATGTTTATTTTCATTTTTGTGGATATTTCCTTCATCCCACTCAAATCCAACAATAGCTTCTATGTCCAAACAATCAACTTCCATTCTCTTCCTTGTATATTGCTATTATATACAAATGTTGTTTTATTGTCAATTATTTATGTCATCATAATGTTATTCTTATATAGTTGTTTTGTAATATTACTCTAATAACATAACGTTAAATTTTATTAAAAATAATCAGAGGATAGTTTGAATGGATATAATAAAAATTGCGATGTCGGCAATTGTGTTGGGAAGTTTAGCTCATGCAAAAGTCATTACAGAGGAAGAGACAAAAAATATTGCTCTAAATAAAGCATTTAAAGAGAGTGCTAAAAGCTATAAGATTAAGGAGCTTATCGAAGATGATAAGCTTTTTAAAAAAACATCTAAGTATGCAAAATACTTGGAAAAAGATTCTAAAATTAGATTAATAAAACTAGACCCTCAAGGTTGGGTATTAGTTGCTGGTAACGATAATGCTACACCAGTTATTGGCTATTCATTAAAGAGTAAGTTTGATGAAAATAATCTTCCTCCTCAATTAGAAGAGTTATTAGGAGAGTTTTCAAAAAGTTTATTTGATTTAAATAATAAAAAAGATAAATCAACTAATGCAAAGAAAATAACTAATCCTGAATACTTACAATTAGTAAAAGAAAGAGAAGAAAAATGGAAAAATCTTAATCAAGAACATAAGCAATACAAAGCGAAACATCCATTTAAAAAAACAGACAATTCAGTCGAAGTAATTGGTAATTACACATCTTCTTTCACAAGTCCTACATTAAAACTAGAGAAGGAAACTGAAGTAACTACTCCTCTATGGAATCAGGATGAATACTATAATACCCATGCTCCTCTAGTTCCAAGTAATCTTACTTCTTTGTATGGATTTGATGGACGTTCTCCAACAGGGTGTGCAGCAACAGCTATGGCAGAAATTATGCGTTATCATAGTTGGCCTAATAATGCAAATTTAGTATCGTATAATGATATTAATGGATCTATGCAACAACAAGTTGATGCATACGATACAAATCATCAATATAATTGGAACATAATGGAAATGACTGACTTAGTAGCACCAAATGACGAAGTAACATTATTAATGCATCATGCTGCATTAGCTGTAGAAATGAATTTTGAAAATAACAACTCTTCATCAAACGCTGCTATTATTGCTAATGTAATGAGGGATAATTTTGGCTATCAATTTTATGCATATTTGTCAAGAGATCAACTTGCTAATGATACAATATGGCGAAATCTGATTTATACAGATTTAAGACAAGGTTTTCCAATAATTTATTCAGGATTTGGAACAAGTGGACATACTTTTCTTATAGATGGATTTGATAGTGAAGATAATGATTATCACATAAACTTTGGGTGGGGAGGAGCTGGTAATGGGTATTACATTATTGATGGTATTACACCAGGTAGCTATGCTTTTTCAGATAATGCAATCGCTATTTTTGGTCTAAAACCTAATAATAGTGAATATAGAGATGTTTTTGAAAAAGATAATACTTGGGAAAAATCGTCATATTTGCCTGTAGGCAGTGTACAATTAAATCATAGTATTGCACCTGCTAGTGATGAGGATTGGATGACTTTTTGGAATGATACACTGAGTGACATTAAGATACAAACATATTCAAACTCTTCTACAGGTAATTATAGAGATACGCAGCTTTTCTTATATGATTATTATGGAAATGAAGTAGCGTTTAATGAAGACTATGAAAGTGGTGGACTTTCCAAAATAGAAGTTGATGACTTAAGTTCTGGAAGATATTATGTCAAAGTTAAGGCAGCATCTAATTCGAAAGAAATCTCATCATACGATATTAACATCGTAAGGAATTAAGATGAAGATATTACTAGCTTTAATTATTACACTTTCAATACTCAAAGGTGCTATTGCCCCAGTTGAATGGAATCACCAAATTTATGCAAAAATTACAAATCTAAATCAGTACTCTAATATTGTGATACAACAATGTTCATATGGGAGTACGGAATGTAGTATAATTGAAAATGATACATTTTTCTCTGAAAATGGATTTCATAATCGTTACTTTGTTATGAAAAGGGAGTTCTACAATCAAGTCGATGCAATTGATGAAACAACATTTACTAAATTATATGATCGATTTACAACAATCGGGAAATCGTTTAGAATAAAATATCTCTATGATTCTCCATACAGCGATGAAGTTATCGATGGACACATTGAAAAAGAGGAACTATACTTTGAGATTACACAGGTAAATGATGAAAATATTGTGTTGGAAGTGAAAAAAAGAGTACTCATCTATAGAGATGGAAGAGCAGATGAAATTACAAATTATTAAACTATTGTCTTTATTAATAGCAATAGGTATCTTCTTTACAGGTTGTGAAAGTAAACAAGAAAGTAGTAATGAATTTGAACCAGTTATTCTCTCTTTTACAACACAAGAAGATTTTAAAGCGATACAAAGTCCTTACTCTCCTGTCGTTTTATCTTATACTACAGAGGAAGATATTAAAGCAGTACTTTATCCTTATTCTCCGGTTGGATTATCATTTACAACACAAGAAGATTTTGATAGCATTAATAACTAAAGTTTTAAAAAACTAATAGGTATTTCTATCTTTCTTTTGTGGAGTAATTGTCAATAGGTTAAAGGCTTTTAGGGATAGGACAATTATTTCATCATTTTCTCATTAAGTTCAAGTAGAGTTTTTAAACTCTATCAAAATCTACTTAAAACAATAACAATATTCATAATTATTTTCTTAATCAGTTGGTTTAATTTTCTTACTTTTCTTTATTCTCAAGTTCAAATTTACTCAAGCTCTGCTCGCATCTCTGATTCAGTTAAACATCTCACACCTAAACTCATGGCTTTGTCATACTTACTTCCAGCGTCTTCACCATAAATGAGAAAATCTGTCTTTTTAGAAACAGAACCAGATACTTTTGCGCCAAGTTCTTCAAGTATCTCTTTTATAGCTCCACGAGATTGACTCATCGTTCCAGTAAGCACTGCAGTTTTTCCTTTAAAAGGATTCTCTTTTGCTTCTTCACGTTGTACTGGTTCAAGTGGCTCCAATATATTTTGAAGATTAACAATAATCTCACGATTGACCCGAACAAACTCTAAGACTGATTCAGCCATTTCTTCACCAATTCCATCACATGCTATGATTTGCTCTTTACTTGCATCTACAAAAGAAAAGCCAAAGTTTTCACTTAAAGTTTTTGAGGCTACTTCACCAACATGCTCAATCCCTAAAGAGTTGACAAATCTCCAATAATCGGACCCTTTTGCGTTTTGCAAAGAGTCAAGTAAATTTTGAGATTTTTTCTCTTTAAAACCCTCTAGTTCTAAAAGAGATTCTAAAGTTAAATCAAATAAGTCTGTTACATTTTTCACCAATCCAGAAGTAAATAAAGCTTCTACAATCTTAATACCTAAACCATCAATATTTAAACATGGCTTTGAAGCAAAATACATGATGGAATTTACTACCCTAGCCTCACATGAAAGATTTTGACATTTAAGTAAAACACCCTCATCCAAAAGCTCACTCGAACATACTGGACACTCAGTTGGTCGTATAACGGCTACTTCAGAACCATTACGTTCATGCGTTAAAACTTTAATGATTTTAGGAATAACATCGCCACTTCTTAAAATAATAACTTTATCATTCAAACGAATATCTTTTCTGTCTATCTCATCAAAATTATGAAGTGTCGCACGCTCAACTACAACACCATCTATATCTGTTGGCTCAACTATTGCAACAGGAGTTACAGCACCGGTTCTTCCTACTTGAAGTACTATCTCTTTTACTGTTGTTATCTTCTCAACTGCTGGAAATTTATACGCCACAGAAAAACGAGGAACTTTGACTGTATAACCCATATCTATTTGTGATGCTATTTGATCAACTTTCACAACCATGCCATCTAACATCATAGAGTAAGAATCTCTATCGTGCACCATCTGCTTATAAATAGATTCTATCTCATCATAACCTTTACAAACAGCTCTCTCAGGTGGTTTTCTAAATCCTAAGTCGTAAATAAAATCCATTTTTTTGTGAAGATATTTCATATCTAAAGTATCAACACCCACTCCATACGGTAAAAATACTAAGTTTCTCGAAGCAGTTACGCTAGAGTCTAGCTGACGTAAGCTTCCTGCTGCTGCATTTCTGGGGTTTGCAAAAACTGCTTCACCTTCTGCTAATCTTCTTTCGTTAATTTTTTCAAACTCATCTTTAAAAATAACTACTTCACCACGAATTTCTATACGTTCTTTATGAGCTATTGTAAGTGGAACTGATTTGATTGTTTTTATATTTTGCGTGATTAATTCACCAACAGTTCCATCGCCACGAGTAATCCCCTGAACAAGGTGTCCATTTTCATATACGAGATTAAGGGAAGCTCCATCAAACTTTGGCTCACAATAAAAAGTGATATTTGAGTCAAGCTTATAAGTCTTTGTAAGCCATTTCTCTAAACCAGCCGAATCAAAGATATCTTCTAATGACCACATTCTTGATAGATGTGAAGCTTTAGTAAAGCCTTCACTAATAATATCGCCCACTCTTTGTGTGGGCGAATTTGTAAGCATCTCTTGGGGATTTTTTTCTTCATAGTCAACTACTTCATGATATAACTTATCATAAACTTCATCAGTAGTAATGGGATCATCTAAAACATAATAATGGTGGGAATAGAGGTTTAAATCCTCTATTGCTTTTATATACTCTTCTTTATTCATAAAAAGGATTTTATCTTAAAGTATATTAGAACTTAATTACTGATCTCGATAGAGTATACTGCCCCATAAAAATCAAACAACTTTTTCTAAAATTTAATCCAAATATTGCTACTGTTGCTGGCTCACTAAAAGTATCATAACTTTACACCTAGTTTATCTAAAATAGAAACAACACTATAGTAAGCAAAGACTGTCATCATTATCGAAAACCCCATACTCACATAAAATCCAAAGCCTTTTTTAATCAAAGAAGGAAAAGTTAAAAGGAGTGTCATCGATGGCATAATCAACCAAACAATACTGTTAGAAAACTCAACTGCAGGGGTCTGCCCCTTATAAATGAACTTTTTTATGAAAGCAAAGATTTATTATTATAGCAATTTGATACTTAGACGGGTCACACTATTAATACAAATCAGCGTGGGATACAAAGATGTATATTAAATAAGAAGTTAACAAAAATTTATGTCTTGGAGGGTTAGGAAGACTGTTGCTAAATATTTTAAGTCGTTCAATATTTAGATAATATCCTCTAAATTTCTATATTCTTCATCCGAAAATATTCTAGATTTTGTCAAAAATTGGTAGCCCATATCTATTTCTAATGAGAAAGAATTTCCAAAAGCACCTTTTTCTTCTTTTACGTCAACTTCAATGTGAGAGTGTTTAAAGTATTCAAATTGATCTTTATCAATAAAAAATTCTACACCACAAATTTCACCTAATTTAATGTTACGAGAAGGTACATGAAAATCACTTTTTTCATAACACATGGGAGCTGTACCATCACAACAACCACCGCTTTGGTTAAATACTAATTCGCCACTTTCTTTTTTTAATCTTTCTATAATTTCAGCAGCATTAGAGCTTACAGATAGTCTTTGAGTACTCATATATTAGCCTTTATTTAGTATTACGTAGAAAAAGGTATAGAAATATATTCTATACCTTTTAAATTATTTTTACAAGATACTTATTAAAAGAATCCCATAGCATCTTTACTGTAAGAAGTTAAGATATTTTTTGTGTGTCTATAAGAGTTTAACATCATCATGTGAGTTTCTCTACCGATTCCTGACTTTTTATAACCACCAAATGATGCATGAGATGGATATAAGTGGTAACAATTTACCCATACTCTACCAGCTTCAATTCCTCTTGAGAATTTATGTAATTGATGTGCATCTCTTGACCATACACCAGAACCGAGTCCATAAATACTATCATTTGCAATCTCTAAAGCTTCTTCTTCTGTTTTAAAAGTAGTTACCGCTAAAACAGGTCCAAAAATTTCTTCTTGGAAAACTCTCATTTTATTATGACCTTTTAAAATTGTTGGTTTAATATAGAAACCATTTGGATAAGTTTTATTGTCATAAGCTTCACCACCAATTAGACATGCAGCACCTTCATCTTTACCAATTTTAATATAGTCTAAGATTTTTTCTTTTTGAGAAACTGAACACTGAGCACCCATTTTAGTTGTAGGATCTAGTGGATTTTCTTGAGTAATAGCTTCAATTCTTTCTAAACATCTTTTCATGAATGGTTCATAAATTGATTCTTGGATAAGAGCACGTGAAGGACAAGTACAAACTTCACCAGAATTAAATGCAAATAGTACTAATCCTTCTATCGCTTTGTCAAAGAACTCATCATCTTTATCCATGATAGACTCTAAAAAGATATTTGGTGATTTTCCACCAAGCTCTAGTGTAGAAGGGATGATATTTTCAGTTGCATATTGCATAATTAACTGACCAGTTGTAGTTTCACCAGTAAATCCAACTTTTTTGATATCTGGATGAGTTGATAAATGTTTACCAATTTTTCCACCAGCACCATTAATGATATTTACTAAACCTTTTGGAAGAACTTCTTGAATAGCTTCCATCAAAACTAGGATTGACAAAGGAGTAGCAGACGCTGGTTTCATAACAACAGCATTTCCAGCAGCAATAGCAGGTGCAATTTTCCATGCAGCCATTAATAACGGAAAATTCCATGGTATAATTTGTGCAACAACACCTAGAGGCTCATGAACTTCTTGAGAAATTGTGTTTGTATCTAAATCAGAAACATCACCAGACTCACCTCTAATTACAGAAGCAAAATATCTGAAATGATCTACAACTAAAGGTACGTCAGCTAATAAAGTTTCTCTAATCGCTTTTCCATTATCTAAAGTTTCTGTAATCGCAATATATTCTAATTTTGATTCAATTGCATCTGCAATCTTATTTAATAATGTACTTCTCTCTATCACACTAGAATGTTTATATGTTTTGAATGCTTCTACTCCAGCTGCTACCGCTGCATCCACATCAGCTTCGTTTGATCTTGGAATTCTTGTAAGAATTTCTCCATCTACTGGTGAAATATTATCAAAATACTCTCCACTTAAAGGTGTTACCCATTCTCCACCAATGAAGTTTTCAAATTGTGCTTTGTACTGAGGTTTAGTATATGCCATTTTATATCCTTAACTTTTTTTGAAGAAGTTTAACAATTTTAAAAGTGTTAAATCTTTTCATTGAGCAAGTATACATTTTGATTATAGCCTGAT
This sequence comes from Sulfurimonas sp., assembly GCF_047622445.1. Lineage (GTDB taxonomy): Bacteria > Campylobacterota > Campylobacteria > Campylobacterales > Sulfurimonadaceae > Sulfurimonas. The sequence goes on along the minus strand of NZ_JBLHOE010000044.1, from coordinate 14,941 downwards.
TATAGCCTCATGAAATAGTCACTATTATTCCCCATGTATAAGGTATTATTATCTATTTATAGGAAAAATAAATAAACTTCCGATACTATATTTATATGAAAACTTACAACTACTCATTTAAAGATAACAAATTTATTACGAAAATTGACTATTCTGTATTTGAACAAAAGGAAAGTATTCTTATTCAAATATTTTCTGGAGAAGATAAAAATACTTTAGAATATTTATCTAAAATATTAAATGAAAATATTCCAAATGCAATATGTATAGGAACTACAACCGACGGAGAGATTACTAATTCAGTTATCTCTACACATCAAACAACTATATCTATTTCTATATTTGAAAAGACATCTTTACAGGCCCATCTTATAGAAGGAGATAGATGTTTCCAAAGTGGATATGAAATAGCCAAAAAATTAAAAAGAAGAAATACAAAACTTCTAATAACATTTACTTGTGGAATCGGTACAAATTCGGAAGACTATTTAAAAGGCATAGAAGAATTTGATAATAGCATTATTGTTTGTGGTGGCATGGCAGGTGATAATGGTCTATTTAAAGAGACTAATATTAGTCTGGGAACCAAAATTATCTCTGAGGGTTATGTAGCAATCTCTTTAAATTCTGATGTCTTACAAATTAATAATAGAAGAAAATTTGACTGGATTCCTATAGGATTAGAACATACTATAGATGAAGTTCAAGGGAATAGAATCTATTCAATAAGTGGTATGAAACCATCTGAATTTTATAAAAATTATTTAGGTGAAAGTGTTGCACAAACAGAATTTCCATTAATAGTACAAAGAAATGGAATACCAACAGCTAGAGCTGTTTTAAAACAACATTTAGACGGAAGTTTAAGTTGTGGAGGTAATCTAAGAAAAGGAGATATCGTAAAATTGAGTTTTGGTGATGCAGAAGCTATTATGAGTAATTCTTTGAGTTCTTTTAATAATCTTACTTCATATCCAATCGAAACATTTTATATATACTCATGTATGGCAAGAAGAAGATATATGGGGGATTTAATCAAGGTAGAAATTGAGCCTTTTTCAGATGTTGCCCCAACATCAGGATTTTTTTCTTATGCAGAGTTTTTCCATCAAGATGGACATAATGAGCTTTTAAATCAAACTTTAACAATAGTAGCTTTAAGTGAATCAGAAGAAAAAAATATAGAACAAAAGATAAATACTAAAAAATATACTAAAAACAATTGTGAGACATCCTTTGCAAAAACTCTAAAATCATTAACACATTTGATTCAAAAAAGCACTAGTGATTATCAAGAACAATCCATAGTTTTAAAAAATGAAAAAATATATTCTCAAAATCTATTAGCATCTCAAAAGCAATTTTTAAAACATGCTGTACATGAGACAAATACACCACTATCAGTAATAATGGGAAACATAGAACTCTATGAGATGGAGAATGGTAAAAATAAATATATTACAAATATAGAAATTGCTCTTAAAAATTTGTGTTCTATATATGATGATTTAAGTTATTTAGTAAAGAAGGATCAACTAGAATATCCAAAACATAGAATAGATTTAGTAGATTATGTAAGAATTAGAGTAGATTTTTTCTCAACTGTTGCACAAAGAGTAAACAGTCAATTTATATTTAATATACCAAAAGATGAAATGATAATTTTCTTTAATGAATCAAAATTACAAAGAATCATTGACAATACACTCACAAATGCGATTAAATATAGTCATGAAAATGAAAATATTTATATAATACTAGAAAAAAGAGAACATAATTATAGTTTAGTAATATCTAGCCATTCTAAAAAGATACAAGAACCAGAGAAAATATTTGAAGAATATTATAGGGAAGAATTATCCAAAAATGGATTTGGATTAGGATTAAATTTAGTTAAACGAATATGCACAGAAGAAGATGTAGTAATAAATGTAAAATCAACCCAAGATAAAACATCATTTGAGTATATATTTAAAGGAAAAATATGAAAATATTACTTTTAGAAGATGATATTATGTTAAATGATACCATTACTCAATATCTAATCTCAACAGGGCATGCTGTACACTCCGTTAAAGATGGTACGCAATGTACTCAAATATTAAAAGATGAAAGATTTGACCTTTTAGTTTTTGATATAAATGTACCAGGTATAGATGGATTAACAATTTTAGAGAATCTTCATAAAGAAAAAAGGATGATTCCGACTATATTTATCTCTGCTTTATTAGATATAGAAGATATTTCTAGAGCATTTGATATAGGATGTCATGACTATTTAAAAAAACCTTTTCACCTTAAAGAACTTGTAATTAGAATAGATAAGATTTTAAAAACAAGAGCTGTTCCAATGAAACATAAAAGACTCTCTAAATCTTATAGTTTTGATTGCGAAAATATGACATTGTATTTCAATAATGAGCCACAAGTAATAAGAAAAAGGCAACTTCAAATAATAGAGTTATTGACAAATAATAGAAGTTTAGTCTGTAATTACGATATGTTTAGAGATTACGTATGGAATGATGATCTCATAGACAATGCAACAATAAGAGCAGAAGTGAATAGAGTAAAAAAAGTTTTAAAAGAAGATTTCATAAATAATATTCGAGGAACAGGATATATGATAGAAAGACCAAACCACTAACTCTTAGAACAATGATTTAAGCTCTACCGCTAGATGCCTGCTAGCAAAAAAGTAATAAGAGTTTTTTATCTAGTCGTATAGCATCTCTCTCATTTCTTCCTCTGTAACACATGCTACACCTAAACCCATTGCCTTATCATACTTACTTCCAGCATCATTACCGAAAATTAAAAAGTCTGTTTTTTAGAAACTAAACTTGATACTATTCCGCCAAGATTTTCTAAGATCTCTTTTATAGCTCCACGTAATTCACTCATAGTGCCCGCTAGAACTACGGTTTTAGTTTTAAATGGGTTTTCTTTTGCTTCTTTTTTTTTTACAGGTTCTAGAGGCTCTAAAATAGTTTGAAGTCTAGTCAAAAAGTGTGTGAATTTAAGTTACCACTCCTGAACTTAATTACTGACCCCTATAGAGTTGTCTAGGTCGTGATATTTTAGTTTTAGGATCTTTTTTAAACTCTATCCATTGTGTTATCCAACCTACCGTTCTCCCTATTACAAAAACAGGGGTAAACATTGATTTTGGAATGTTAAGCGCAGTTAAGATTACACCAGAATAAAAGTCGATATTTGGATAAAGCTTCCTGCTTACAAAGTACTCATCACTCAGTGCAATTTCTTCAATTTTATTTGCTATTTGCATAAGATTTGAATCTAAATGTAACTCATCTTTAAGTTGATCTTGTAAGCCTTTTAACACCTTTGCTCTAGGATCAAAATTTTTGTAAACACGATGACCGAATCCCATAAGTCTAAATTCATCATTAGGGTCTTTGGCCTTAGCTATGTACTTATCTACATTTTCAACACTGCCAATCAACTCTAACTGAGCAATTACAGATTCATTTGCCCCACCATGAGCTCTACCCCAAAGTGCAGAAATACCAGAACTAATAGCAACATAAGGATGAGCTCCAGTTGAAGCAACACCTCTAACAATAGAAGTAGAAGCATTTTGTTCATGGTCTGCATGGAGTGTAAAAATTGTATCAAGAGCTTCTACTTCAATATCTTTAATTGAGTATTCACCATCTGGGCCTACATGCATTTTCCCACCAGGATAAGCTCGAAGCATATACAAAAAGTTTTCACTAAAACTTCTGTCTATATCTGGATGGATGAAAGGTGCTCCAATCGAATGTCTATATGCGAAGGCAGCAACAGTTGGCATCTTTGCAATAATTCTTCTTGCCATCTCTTGGTAACCATTTTCATCAGTAATCTCTAAATGATCATAATAAAATGAAGATAAAGCCGCTGTAGCTGATGAAAGGGTAGCCATTGGATGTGCACCTGCTGGAAAAGCCTGAAAAAGATGTCTAAGACTTTCGTGTACTAAAGAGCGATGACGAAGTTCTAAATCAAACTCTACTAACTCGTCTTTATTTGGAAGTTTTTCATTTAAAAGTAGGTAGCAAGTTTCTAAGTATGTATGGTTTAATGCTAGCTCTTCTATTTCTATTCCACGATACCTAAGTTCACCTTTAACTCCATCTATAAAAGTTATTTCTGATGTACAGTTTGCTGTTGATGTAAAGCCATTGTCATAAGTAAACATTCCAGTTTCGCTGTAAAAACTAGATATATCTACTACACTAGGACCTCTCGTTGCATCTAAAATCTCAAATTCATAGCTTTTATCATTTCTATTGTCTGTAATAGTGACTGTATTAGTATTCATAATAATTTTCCTTATTAAAGATTAGATATCTTCTCTAATCCAAATATTATACTGAAAAATTCAGAAAAAACATTACTTTGATTAACCTAAATTAAACCTTAGTGTCTAGCCATGTACGTTTTTGATAGATATACCAATAAATTATACCTTTTATAAGTGTTTCTACGTTCATTATAATAAATATAGTGATTACCCCGTAACCCATTTTATATGCAATATACGAAGGTACCACTCTTAAAAACCATAAAGAAAGTACATTTATCTTTAAAGTTGTTTTAGTTGCTCCAGCACCTCGAAGTGAAGATGAATATACAAACATAATTGCAAGTGGAATTTGTGCTAGCCCCACAAGTATAAGATACTTCGATGCTACTGCGATCGTTGCCATGTCATGAGTAAAAAAACTAACCAAATACTCAGGAAAAGTAATTAAAACAATACCCACGCTTCCCATAAATACATACGCAATTCTTCCACTTATTATGCCCATGTTAAAAGCTTTGTTCTTATCCCCTGCACCTAAACTCTGACCTACTAAAGCCATAGAAGCAACTGCAAACCCAAAACCTGGCATAAAAGCAATCCCTTCAACTCTAAGTCCTACTTGATAGCCAGCTAGTTCTGCTGTTCCATAAGCAGTAATGATGGAGACAAAAACTAAAAAGCTCATACTAGAGATTCCGCGATCAAGGGCAGCAGAATAACCTACATTCCAAACTCTTTTTAGATCTTTTATTCTTATGATTGGTATTAAATGTAACTTTGAGCTTGCCCTACGTAAAAATAAAATGTACGCAACAATATTAAACATATAAGAGATTACCGTAGCATAAGCAGCACCTTCAATCCCCATAGCCTCAAAACCGAAGTTACCAAATATGAAAACATAATTTAAAAAAGCATTTAAACCGGCTGAGAAAAGTTTTATGTAAAGTGAACTAGACGTATCTCCCGCAGCTGAGAGTGCGTTATACAAAAGTGAATCCAAAAATATAAACACAATTCCAAGTGAAAGAATTTGAAAGTAAAGTTTACCCTGTTCTACTACCTCTGGTTCTGAACCCATCCATATGTATATATTTTCACTTCCTAAGTAACCTCCAATCGTTACAAATACAGAAAGAAGAATGGCAAAAATTCCTAAAGCATAGAGTAATGAAGAAGCTCTTCTTTTTCTACCTTGACCAATAAACCTTGATATGAGAGCATTTCCACCCACTACATACAATGTCATCAAAACATTAATTACCATCATAAATTGCATACTCATACCAACAGCGGCGAGAGCATAAATACTTATCATTCCAACCATTAACATATCTATAAGAATTTGGAGTATATCTACAAGGTGTTTAAGTGCTGCGGGAATTGCTAAAGTAAAAACTGCTTTAGTATCTTTTGAAATTAATTGTCGAAAAATTGAGCTACCTCTGTCATTGCATCTATAAGTTCTTCTCTTGTTTCATATACAAGTGTTTTCTTTTCTTTTACTTCTGCACTTAATGGAGTCAAATCAAAAACAAGTACATAATGAAGTAACTTCACTTTATCTCCATTACCTTCCATCCATTCTAAACTCATTTCAGCCACTTCACCATACATTTCAATCACTGCAGCTGGATATAGCCTTGTTATGGCAGCTAAGTCGATATCTCCATCTTTTGATTTATAAATCATTTTCTTCCTTGTTCAATGTTTTTTTCATTTCCCCATTTCTCATTTTTCTATATGCTAAGAAACCAAATGTAGTCCCTGTTATAATAAAAAAAGCTCCAATATAATCACTTTTTTCATATGCCATAAATATCCAGCACATATCTGCAAATAAATACACGGTAACTGCCTGATAAATTTTACCTTTGTAGGTTAAGTATGCACCAATGTTCAAAAGTATTCCACCTAAGATTGCAAAACTCATTTATATTATTTCCTTAATATTATGAGTACGAACTACCCATGAAAAATAAATTGCTCCGATAATAAAACCAGAACCTAGGATGAAAGCCGTATATTCTAAAGAAAAGTCATGTGTACTTAAAAAGCCTATCATAAAAGATGTAAAAGCCGCAGTACCTAAAAATAGCATATCATTATAGGCAACTATGCGACCATAATATTTTTCTTCAATGTTCTTTTGTAACAATGTATATGTATACGACCATAAAGTTGTCGTAAAAAGTCCAACTATAAAACTAGCGACTAAAGAGAGATAAAAATTATGCATAAAAAATGCCCATACATATACTGCTAATGCTTGAAAAATAAATATATATGCCATACGCTTATTGTTTACCCATTTACCTAAAATAATAGGGCCTATCACTAAACCCAAAGCTCGAGAAGAGTGTAAAAGTCCTAATGCTAAAGATGTTGCAATTACAGATGCATAATACTGATCTACCATTAAAGCTACTAATGCATCAAAAGCAGTTAGTCCTACAAAAGCATGGATCAACATAAGGTGAAGTGCATGTGGATATTGTTTAAGATAAGAGAATGTACCTCTCATCATTTCAAGTATATTTTCACCTGACTTTATAACTTCTACTTTTATATCTAGTTTCAAGAGTAGAAAAAAGCTAACCACGAACATCAGAGCATCTAAAACAAAAGCTATCTTTACACCCAGCATATATACAACAAAACCACTTATTGCCATTCCTAGCGTATATGATAAAGACCAAATGATAGAATGCAGTTCATTTGCCTTTTGTAATTTATCTCCATCAAGGATTTTTGGGAGTAAAGACATTTCCGTAGTAAAGTAAAAACTTGCAGCTGCCATCTTGAAAAATATTAAAACATAAAGAAAATTTAGATCAGATACTTCGTTGATACTAAGTAAACCTATTGTTGCAAAAATTTCTACAACTATCAAACTAAGCATCAATTTTTTTGGTTTAACACTGTCTATAATAACACCAGAAAAAGGTGCTTGAATAACACCTGATAAAAAATGTAGCATCGCTACAAAAGCCACTACCTCGGGAGATACTTTCATATTTAAAAGCAAGGTATATATTGCTATATTAGAAAACCATGCCCCAAAATACGCAATAAGTTGGATAATAGATAAACGTTTTAAAATAGCTTCTGATTGTAATAGTTTCATATACTCATTCATGAATGTAAGGGTATCATAAAACTTTAAAATAAAGGAATTTAAAAAACTTATATATATGAAATTAAAGTTATTATTTTTATAGTCGATATATTGTGTAATAAGCATATTCTTTTAAGAATATTAAAGTAATAAAGGAGTTAGTCATGGACGGCATAGCGAATGTTGCGAAGCAACAACAAACTCAGGTTAATACACAGGTTGATTCTGGAGCTTCTCAAGGAAGAGTAGCACAACAAGTTCAGCAACAAGCACAAGTTCAAGCACCAAAGCAAGAGAACTTAGTTGAAGATATTCAAAACGCTTCCAAACCAAGTGAAAAAATTAATTCTAAAGCACAAATGGATAATCTTGTTGATGACTTAAATAAAGCAATGGCACCGATGAACACAAATTTAAGATTTGGTGTTGACACAGATGATGTATTTTACGTATCAGTCATTGAATCTGAGACAAGTAAAATGATTAGAAGATTTCCAGCTGAGCAAGCCGCAGATTTTTTACCTAAAATGCAAGAAGTTACGGGAATGTTATTTGACGCGAAAGGGTAAATAACCTTTACCCTTTTTATCTGACATATTCTTCTCTAGTTTTTTATATATTACTTTAAATTAATATTTTACAACATTCTTTACATATCCCTCTGCACTCAACATTTTTTAATCTATTTTGTAGTAAAATCTCTCCAATTATTTTACACGATAGGGTTTTTTATATGAAAAAAGAAGTTAAAAAAGTAGTTCTCGCTTATTCTGGTGGGCTAGATACTAGTATCATTTTAAAATGGTTGCAAGACGAGTATAAAGCTGAAGTTATCACCTTTACCGCTGATTTGGGTCAAGGTGAAGAGGTAGAACCTGCACGTCAAAAAGCATTAGACAATGGTATCAAACCTGAAAATATTTTTATTCTTGATATTCAAGAAGAATTTGTAAAAGATTATGTGTTTCCTATGTTTAGAGCAAATGCTATTTATGAAGGTGAATATCTACTTGGTACTTCAATAGCAAGACCACTTATCGCAAAAAAACAGATTGAAATAGCTGAGAAAATGGGTGCTGATGCAGTAAGCCATGGAGCAACTGGAAAAGGAAATGACCAAGTGAGATTTGAGCTTGGTTACCTTGGACTTAACCCCGATATTACAGTAATCGCTCCATGGAGAGAATGGGATTTAAATTCACGTGAAAAACTTTTAACATACGCGAAAGAACATGGAATCAACATCGATCAGAAACATGTTGATGCAGATGGAAACCCAAGCATTAGTCCTTACTCAATGGATGCAAACTTACTTCATATCTCCTACGAAGGACTTCACTTAGAAGATCCAATGAATGAACCAGAAGAATCTATGTGGCTATGGTCTTCTTCACCAGAGAATGCTCCTGATGAAAAAGAATATATTACTATTGGATACAAAAATGGTGATCCAGTTTCACTCAATGGAAAAGAACTTTCTCCAGCAACAATGCTTAGAACTTTAAACGAGTATGGTAACAAACACGGTATTGGTAGAATTGATATAGTTGAAAATCGTTTTGTAGGGATGAAAGCACGTGGATGTTATGAGACTCCAGGTGGAACAATTATGCTAAAAGCACATCGTGCAATTGAATCTATATGTTTAGACCGAGAAGAAGCACATATGAAAGATGGGATGATCCCTAAATATGCTGAACTTATCTACAACGGTTTTTGGTTTTCACCAGAACGTGAGATGTTACAAGCAGCAATAGACACTACTCAAAAATATGTTCAAGGTACTGTTAAACTAAAACTTTACAAAGGGAATGTAGAAGTAGTTGGACGTGAGTCAAATATGTCACTCTACTCAGAAGAACATTCAACATTTGAAGAAGATGAAGTATATAACCAAAAAGATGCGGAAGGATTTATTAAACTTAATGCACTAAGAAGAATCATCGCTGGTAAAAAAAGAAATCACTAAATAAATAAACACTGTAACAACGTAAATAAGGGAAGTACTTCCCTTTTATAATAAAATGAAATCAAAGGACTATAAAATATGAGCATAGTAAAAATCGACATGAATTCGCCTGAGTTCCAAGAAAGAATGAACAAAACTATAAAATTTACAGACAAAGTATGTGAATCACGTGGTTGGGAATATAATCCAGAAGAAACAGTAAATGAGGGTGTACAAATGGGTCTTGCACGAAACAAGATGATGTACAATAAACTATTTTGCCCATGTTTTATGGTTGAAGAAGTTGATGGAAAACCTCAAAGTGTTGATAACAGAACATGTCCTTGTACTCCTGCTATTGAAAAAGAAATACCAGAACTTGGAGCATGTCACTGTGGAATATTCTGTACTCCAGAATATGCAGCATCTAAAAGACTCGAACTTGGTATGGAAGAAGTTGCACATACACATTCACGTGGACTAACAAAAGAAGAAGCTGAAATGCTTGTAGCTCAAAGTGAGATAGATAGTGATGAACTCATCTCTTTACTTGAAGCAAAAGAGCTTAAAATGGTTGATTTTAAACTTGTGGATGTTCGTGAACATATGGAATGGGAAATGGGTCATATAAAAGGCTCTGATGCACTAGTACCAACATCAAGCTTTTTCCAAACTCTTGATGAAGCGAAATTGTCTAAAGATGAAAATATCATACTCTATTGTCATGTTGGAAGTCGTTCGGCTCACTGTGCAAGAATTTTAACTGATATGGGTTATTCAAAAATTGGAAACTTAACTCATGGTATTGTTTCTTATGGTGGAGAAAAGGAAAGATAATGAAAGTATTATTGATAAAAGATGTTAAAAGTTTAGGTAAAACTGGCGAAGTTAAAGAAGTTAAAGACGGATATGGTAAAAACTTTTTAATTGGTAAAGGTTTTGCTAGACATGCTACACCAGAAATTTTAGAACAACATGCGCAAGACCAAGTCATAGTAGCTGCACATCTCGAAAAAGAAGTAAATTTTCTTAAAGAGATAATGAAAAAGCTAGATAAAGCAGAGATTATTATCACAAAAAAGCTTGGTCAAAATGGCCATCTTTTTGGTGCTGTTACTAAAGAAGAAATAGCAGTTGCATTAAAAGATCAACATGGTATTGAAATCGACAAAAAACATATTAATGAAAAATCTGCTATTAAAACAATTGGCGAACACGACTTAGACTTTAAATTAGGCCACGGAATTCATGCAACATTACACGTGGATGTTCAAGGAGAATAAATAACGATGTTTGATGCTACTACAATACTTGCTTATAAAGGCAAGAATAAAGCTGTAATTGGTGGAGATGGTCAAGTTACTTTTGGCGACTCTGTACTTAAAGGTAATGCTACTAAGATCCGTACACTTGGTAAGGGTAAGATTCTTGCTGGTTTTGCAGGTAGTACTGCTGATGCTTTTAATCTTTTTGATATGTTTGAAGAATTTCTTGAAAATAAAAAAGGTGACCTTTTAAAATCTGTTATAGAGTTTTCTAAAGCATGGAGAAAAGATAAAGTTCTTCGCCGCTTGGAAGCTATGATGATTGTTTTAAATAATGATCATATTTTCATTCTTACCGGAAATGGAGATGTAGTGGAACCGGAAGATGGTGAAATTGCTTCTATTGGAAGTGGTGGAAACTATGCAATATCAGCAGCGCGCGCACTTAAAAAGCATACACAGCTTAGCGAAGAAGAACTTGTTAAAGAGAGTTTATCTGTCGCAGCTGATTTATGTATATATACAAATCATAATATTAAAACTCTAAGTCTCGAGGGCAACAAATAATGAACTTAACTCCAAAAGAGATTGTAGCTTATCTTGATGATTATGTAATATCTCAACGTGATGCTAAAAAAACTATAGCGCTTGCTTTACGTACAAGATACCGTCGAATGCAGCTCGATAAAAAACTCCAAGATGAAATCACTCCAAAAAATATTTTAATGATTGGTTCTACTGGTGTTGGTAAAACAGAGATTTCCCGTCGTTTAGCAAAGATGATGAAAGTTCCATTTATTAAAGTCGAAGCTTCCAAATACACCGAAGTTGGTTTTGTTGGTCGTGATGTTGAATCTATGATTCGAGATTTAGTTACAAACTCGATCACTATCGTAAAAGCGGAACAAGAAGAAGCAAATCAAGGAAAAATGGATAACTATATTTTAAATAAAATAGTTGAAAAACTTCTTCCTCCTCTTCCAGAATCAGCGAGTGAGAGTAAAAAAGACGATTACCAAAGATTACTTGAAGTTATGGAAAAACGTGTACAATCTGGTGAAATGGATGAAAAAATCATAGAACTAGAATTTGATAAAATAAATGTAGAATTTGACGATAGTAACTTACCTCCAGAAATGGCTAAAGTACAAGAAAGTTTTTCTCAAATATTTTCAACAATTAATAAACAAGACAATAAAAAAGAAGTGACAGTTAAAGATGCAAAATCAATTTTAAAACTTGAAGCAAGTCAAAAACTTCTCGATACGACAAGTATAAATGCTGAAGCTCTAAGACGTGCTGAAGATGGTGGTATAATCTTTTTAGATGAAATTGATAAAATTGCTGTCAGTGAGAAAGCACAAGGAAGAAATGATCCATCTAAAGAAGGTGTTCAAAGAGATTTACTTCCCATTGTTGAAGGAAGTAGTGTTACCACAAAGTATGGCGTCATAAATACAGATCATATACTTTTCATCGCAGCTGGTGCCTTTCATGTAAGTAAACCAAGTGATTTAATTCCTGAACTGCAAGGTCGTTTTCCTCTAAGAGTTGAACTAGAATCTTTAACAGAAGATACTTTGTACAAAATTCTCACACAAACTCAAAACTCATTACTTAAACAGTACGAAGCACTTCTAAGCGTAGAAGGAATGACTCTTACTTTTGAAGATGAAGCAGTTAGAGCCATTGCTAAACTTTCACATAGAGCGAATGAGCTAACTGAAGATATTGGGGCAAGACGCTTACATACAGTTTTAGAGAAAATTCTTGAAGAGATTAGCTTTAAAGCAGATGAATATCAAAATAAAACATACACTGTTACTTCAGAGTATGTTCATGAAAAACTAGATGAAGTAGTAGAAGACGAAGATTTATCCAGATATATTTTATAAGGCTATAACACATGACTAAAGCAGGTTTTGTTTCTTTAATTGGGCGTCCTAATGCAGGGAAAAGTACTTTAATGAATTCACTTTTAGGTGAAAAGATTGCTATGGTGTCTCAAAAAGCCAATGCAACAAGACGTCGATCAAATGCTATAGTTATGCATGAAGACACTCAAATAATTTTTGTAGATACGCCAGGTATCCATGAAAGAGAAAAAATTCTCAACCAATATATGCTAGATGAAGCACTTAAGGCTATGGGTGATTGTGATTTAATTGTTTACCTCGCTCCAGTTACTGATGGTGTTGAGCATTATGAAAAGTTTTTAAAGCTTAATGCTAATAAAGTTAAACATATTATTGTAATTGCAAAAATAGATCAGGTATCCCAAGAAAAACTATTTAAACGCATTAGTTCTTACTCTCCTTATGCTGATCAATTTGAAGCACTTATCCCTATTGCAGTTCCAAAAAAGTTGGGACACAATGAATTACTTAAAGTCATTTCAAAGCATCTTCCTGAATCTCCTTTTCTTTTTGATCCAGAAGATTTAACAAGTGAATTAGTACGTGATATATACTCTGGGTTTATTCGTGAAGGTATTTTTGAAAATATTAGTGATGAAATTCCTTACGAATCTGATGTCATAATTGATTCCATCCAAGAAGAAGAAAAAATTGATAGAATTCGCGCTACTATAATCATTGAAAAAGAATCCCAAAAAGGTATTATTATTGGTAAAGGTGGAGACTCTATTAAACGTATAGGCACATATGCCCGGAATAAGATAGAAATACTAAGTGGAAAAAAAGCTTTTTTAGAACTACAAGTTACTGTTAAAAAAGGCTGGACAAAAGATAAGAACTTTTTAAAAGAGATTGGGTACGAAAATGTTAAATAAAATTGCGCTACTTTTACTATTGAGTATTTCAATGTATGCCAATTCTATATTAACAAACTATAGAATACATGGTATACAAGATGTAGAAAAACAAATGGACTTGGAACTTACATATGACTCATATTGGTATCAGCATATAAAGAATATTGACACTTCATTTGGTTACTTAGAATCGTATCAATCAATTTTAACATGTAATAAAGAAAAATCAACATTAAGTCTATTTAAGAATGATGAAAAAAAGAAATTTATTCCTATAGAAAAGTATAACGCTTTTACAGGAAAGATAAAAGGTGATAAAGTAAAGGAAGGAGATTTAAAAACTCCAATAGGACTCTACACTATAGAAAAAAAAATATCAAAACTTGACTCTTTTTATGGACCTCTCGCATTTGTAACAACTTATCCTAATATTTATGATAAATATAAAGGAAAAAATGGCTCTGGTATATGGATACATGGTCTTCCAACAGAACAAGAAAGAGATGACTATACTAAAGGTTGTATTGCTATAAACAATGAAAATATAGTCTGCCTTGATAAAGAAGTAAATATAGATTCTACATTGCTAATTATCAATCCACAAACAAAAACTAAAGAAGTTTCAAAAAAAATATTAGCAAAGATTCTTGCTAACTTATATCAATGGAGATATAGCTGGTTATATAATGACACAGAGAAATATTTATCCTTTTATTCTAAAGATTTTGTTCGAGATGATGGTATGAAATATTCTAGATTTATTGCATATAAAACAAGAATTTTTAAAAAAGCAGAAAAGAAAAAAATTACATTCACTGATATTAATTTAGTTCCATACCCAAATACAAAAGATGTATTTCAAATTACCTTTAAAGAATTTTATGCTTCGAGCAGTTTCACATTTGAGGGAGATAAAACCCTCATGATTAAAATTGATAAAAACAATAATTTTCAAATATTTACAGAGAAGTAATGCGAAGAAAAACCTTATATTTAATCTTTTTTTTTGCTTTAACATTAAATGCCAACATACAAGTTATCAAGAAAACAAATAAAGATTCAAATACTACACTACTCGTCATTGCTGGTATTCATGGGAATGAACCCGGTAGTTACTTTGCTGGATCTATTCTTGCAACACACTACTCTATAGAAACAAAAAATTTATGGATTGTTCCCAATCTTAATAAAATAAGTATTAGAGACAACAAACGTGGTGTTCATGGAGATATGAATAGAAAATTTTCATTTATTAAAGAACACGACAAAGATAAAAAAATTGTAGAAGAAGTTAAAAAGCTCATTCTCTCTCAAAATGTCTCTCTAGTCCTGAATCTTCATGATGGACATGGATTCTACAGAAAAGATTTTCAGGGTAAAATATTTAATCCAAATGCATGGGGACAAACTTGTGTCATTGATCAATGTAAACTCAATGAAAACCAACCTTTTGGAAACCTAAACCAAATTGCTTCTCAAGTTAAAAATAATATAAATAAAGTCTTAATACAAGAGCATCATGCTT
>NZ_JBLHOE010000043.1:0-27586 GCF_047622445.1 Sulfurimonas sp. | reverse complement strand
TTCAAAGATTTTTCAAAGGCCTTGTCCATAATCTCTATTGTGTAATCTTCTCTTATAACCATTATTGAATCATTTACACCATCTATAATTGATTGTAAGTATTGATGGTGTTCTACTAACTCTGCTTCGACTTTTTTACGATCAGTTATGACACTAAAGCTACCTGCCATTCGTAATGGCATTCCCTCATCATTACGCTCAACTATTCTCCCTTTGTCAATAACCCAAACAACTTCACCATTTTTTTGAAATAATCTATGTTCGGAATTATAGTTTTTCGAATTCCCTTTTATAGTGTCGTTGATTTTTTTAAGAACATTTTCTTTATCTTCTGGATGAATCAAGGTAGTAAAGTCTTTAATAAAATCTTTATCTTTATTTAGTCCAAGAATTTCATACCATGTATTATTGTGTTCGACTTGGTTTGTATGAATGTTCCAATCCCAAATCCCTTCACCAGAAGCTTCAAAGACTTCTTCAAGTCTCTTTTTACTTTTACTAAGCTCACTATTATTCACTTGTGTTTCTTTGTTAGATTCATAATTTTGAGTAATATTACGACTTACACCAACAACTCCTATAATTAATCCATCTTCACCTATGTATGGAGTTTTTGATGTGCTAAGTAAAACTCGAGTTCCATCAGGGTAACTAACCCACTCCTCATTAAGAACTGTTTCACCCCGGTGCATCATCTCTGCATCTTTTAGACGAAAAAATGCACCAAGCTCTTCACCAAATAGCTCTATATCTGTGTGATTAATAATCTGATGTTTATTTTTTCCAACAAATTCACTAAAAGCATTATTACAACTTATATATTTTCCATGACAGTTTAGATAATCTTTATAAAAAATCAAATCTGGTGTACTATCGATCACCGAAGTTAGCATATTTATTTGATTATATAATTCGTTTTTCTTCATTCAAATCCAATATTTACTAGATGTCTTTACTTTAAAAAAGCTAGTGAACCTGCACAGACTCTATTCTTTCCAGTACTTTTTGCTTCATAAAGTCCATTGTCGGCTTTTTTAATTGTATTTTCTAAAGTATCATGTTTAAAATCCACTTGACTGACTCCAAAACTAACAGTAAATTTTATGTCATTAACGGATGTCTTCTCTATAGTGCTTCTGATCTTTTGTGAAATAACTACTGCATCATCTTTACTTGTATTTGGTAGAAGTAAAATAAATTCTTCTCCACCAAATCTCGCAAAAATATCACTCGCTCTAATCCGGCTTGTAACTTCTTTACATAAAAACTTAATTACTTCATCTCCATTGTCGTGACCGTAGTTATCATTAATAGTTTTAAAGTTATCAATATCTATCATAACAATACTCACTGGGGTTTTATCTCTTTTACTACGGGCTATCGTTGTTGTTGCAACTTCAAAAAAATATCTTCTATTGTATATATTTGTAAGGTAATCATGATATGCCATATTCTCAAGAGATTTATTTAAAATTTTTACTTGTTCTACAGTAGTTATAAGTTCCAAATGACTTTCGATCATATTTCTAAATTGGATAAGAATTTTCTCTTGCTCAAGATTCCAAGAACGCTTATGATCATCCATAACACATAATGTTCCAAACAAGGTAGCGTCAGAATACTTAATTGGAAACCCGAAGTAAGAAATCATATTTAAATCTACTTCAGGACTATTCTTCCATTTCTCATCTTGAAGAGCATCCGGAACATATAGCGGTTTACCTTCTTTGACTACAGCTTCACAATATATCCCTGAATCTATAAGCACTATATTATCTTTGACTTTAAAGGGGTTATTCGTACTCTTACTTGTTCTAAATACTTCTATCTGATCTTCGTTTAAGCGCATAATTAAAGCTGCTGGAACATCAAGGATTTTGGCAAGGGAATTAACTATTTCTTGCCATTGACTAACAATACTATCATTTACTTCAAATACTTTAACAGTGTTTTTCAACTGCTGCTCTGTAATTGCAATATTTTCTTTATCATTTTTCATAAAAGTATCCATTGTTTATATCAATAAAATATCATAGCAAAATAAAAAGAATAAGGAAGTTTTTGTGCTATCTTCTACTCTTAATGAGCTTTTAGTGCATAGGCTAAAGTCTTTTTATAAATTCCTGTACTCAATAACTTTATTGCTATTTCCAGTTCCCTTCTTCTATGATGATTTTAATCTTTTGATATTCTTTATCTATCCCAAAACAAGAGTTCATTGTACATGCTAAATACATAGCATGATCCTCATTTTTCAGTACTAAAAAGGGATACTTTGTGTTTAAAATATATTTTCTATTTTTCTCTAAGTTTTGAACTTTACTTTTTAGTGTTATAAGCCCTATATTTTGCATTAAAAATGCTTTCGCTGAAGCTGGGACACTACTTTGTTTTATTTGTATTTCATAGTTAATAGTGGTTAATGTATCTCTAGCTAATTTATTATACTCAAATGAAGATTTTAAAGATGCCAAATAAACAATATTTTGAAGCATTTTTCCTAATGGTGAAGTATAGTATTTATCCCTCAAGTCAGCTTTAATTTTTAGCGTATCGTCACTAAGGTACCAAATCCCTTCTTGATAAAATTTCTCTTTTGCCTTGGTTAAAAGATACACTGCAAAATCTAATTTTTCTTCTTTAAAGTCAACACTATATCCTTTTAATAATGCTCCAATAAAAAAACTATAATCTTCAAGTAATCCACTTTGTGTAGCTTTTAAACCACTTAATGTTTGATGATATAACTCTCCCTTTTTAAACATTAAATTTTTTAACTTTTTTAAATGTATATCAGCTTTTTTAGTATATATAGGATCAAGAGCTGATGCGCTATATAAGGCTTCAATCATCATAGCATTCCAAGCAGTATTTATCTTCTTGTCAATAAAAGGAAACTCTTTAGTCTTTCGTACATCTTGTAACTTAGCTTTAAATTCCTCGAATCCTTTTGGTCTTGTCGATTCATAAAAATTAAGATGTACTTCTCCCTCAAAATTACCATTTATGGTAAACTCTAAAGCTTCTGTTATCTCATTTACATGAATATTATTTTCAAGTGCTTTTTCTATTTCCTCTTCTTTGAAAGTAAAAAATGCACCTTCTACTCCATTTACATCTGCATCACTTGCACTAAAGTATAAATCATTTTTCAAAAACCTTCTATCTAACATATCTATAGTTTCTAAGACAACATCTTTATATAATTTCTTTGAAGTTTGCGCATACCCTCTGACATACAATGGGATTAATTCTGCTTGATTATAAAGCATCTTTTCAAAATGAGGAATTTCCCATGCTGCATCTACTGCGTAACGAAAAAATCCACCTCCGATATGATCATATAATCCACGAAGTGCCATGGTGTCCAACATCTCATAACTCTTATCTTTGAGCTCTTGATTATTATCTAATACAGCTAAATCCATAATCAATGATAACCTTGAAGCCTCGGGATGCTTCTTACCCTTTCCAAACCCACTATAAATTGAATCGTATGCGTCTAAGACAGATTCTTTAAGTGTAGTTATAGATATATTTGTATCTTTGTACTCCAAAAGTTTATCTTGAGTATTCATCTTTAAAAATATTTGCTCAGACTCTTCTAGAAGAAGTTTAAAATTATCACTATACTTTGCATATATTTTAGGAAGAAGAGTATCTAGTCCTTCATAATAACTTCTCTTGCTTGGAGGAATATATGAAGCTAGGTAAAATGGTTTTTTATTATATGTTAAAAATGCACTAATTGGCCATCCAGCTATTCTGCCATTTAACTTTTCATACACTCTTTGGTAATAGCTATCAAGATGTGGCATCTCTTCACGATCAACCTTAACGCATATAAAATATTTATTAAAGAGTTTCGCTATTTCTTCATTTTCAAAAGACTCTTTTTCCATAACGTGACACCAATGACATGTAGAATATCCTATAGATAGAAATACTGCCTTGTTTTCTTGCTTTGCTTTTTTAAATGCTTCTTCACCCCAAGGTAACCAATTAACTGGATTTGTAGCGTGTTGTTGTAGATATGGGGAAGTAGAGTATTTTAACTCATTTGTATACTGACTTGCATGTAGAGATACGAGACATAAAAATGTTAAAAGTAAGTATTTCATGATATACCCTTTTAAGTAGTATACACTAAATACATTATTTATTCACACCTCAACTCTAATATCAAAGGAGCACTGTAATTTGTATAATAGGTTAAAATATACTATGTACTGAGTATTTGAACAAGGGTCATAATGATATGATAATTGTTTTTGTAGATAAAGCACTTTATCAAGCTAAAATCGAGCGTAATAACGTAGTTAAACTGTAAGACTAACAAGTCTATTAAAAAATAAGTATTTCTTAGAAAACTTAAACTAGAACTTTATAAGTTATCATACTGTACTATTTCATAAAAAATGCAAAGGTATAATAAATGTTTGATGGGCTTTATTTTGAGTATCCTATTGCAGCTTTATCTATTTTATTATTTATCATTTGTACTATTTTTTGTAAAATCAAATTACCTACTATATACTTTCCGCATACAGCACAATTTATGCAGATCTCAGCAAATACATCGAGGATACTCCTATTTTTAAAATGGCTTGGTATCATCATGCTGATTATTGCACTTATGTCTCCCATAAAAGATGAACCTTATGAGCTAGAACCAAAGCTTGGGTATGAAATAGTTCTTATCTTAGATGCTTCAGAATCTATGAAAGAAAAAGGTTTTGATGAAAAGGACAGGGATTTTACCCGTTTTGATGTAGTTAAAAATATTGTCTCAGACTTTATTGCAACGAGAGAAAATGACAATATGGGAATCATCGTTTTTGGAGCCTATTCTTTTATTGCTTCACCGCTTACATACGATACTAGTATTTTAAAAAACATAGTCTCAAATCTTTACATTGGAATGGCTGGAAAATACACAGCACTGTTTGAATCTCTTGCACAAAGTGTAAACTTACTCAAAACATCCCAATCAAATACAAAAATTGCTATTTTACTGACGGATGGGCATAACACTCCTGACAGCGAATTTCCCTTTAGTGCCGCTATAGATTTAGCAAAAGAATTTGATATCAAGATTTATCCCATAGGTATAGGTGATGAAGGTGAATACAATAAAGAGATGCTACACAAAATCGCACAAGCAACAGGTGGAGTATCTTTTGGAGCTGCCAATGCAAATGAGCTAGCTGAAGTATATGCAAAAATCAACGAGTTAGAAAAATCAGAAATAGAAAATGAAACATTCAACTATCTAAGGTATTTTTATAAACTTCCACTCTTAATCTCATTTTTCTCATTTTTATTTTATGTATTTTTGAGAAATAAAGGTGGGCATAACTAATGACATTTTTGCATCCTGAATTTTTATACTATATGCTACCTCTTTTACTTATCTCCTTTATATTGCTTCTGATAAAAAAAGAATCACATCAACACTATTTTTCAAAAGAAATGTTAGCTAAACTAAAAGTAAATACCAATGTACTTACTCTACGAACAAGAAATATTTTGTTTTTTTTAGTGGGTGTACTGCTTATTTTAGCATTGGCTGAGCCTGTGTTAAAAAATGAAAAAGTAAAAGTAAGATCAACAAGTGCTGACATACTTATAGCCTTGGATATTTCAGATTCTATGTTAGCGCAAGATGTATATCCAAATAGACTCGATTCAGCGAAGAAAAAAGCGCTTGAGCTGATTAAGAAAGCTACACAAGAAAGAGTGGGAGTTATTGCTTTTGCAAAAAATAGTTATCTTGTCTCTCCCATTAGTTTTGATGCAAAAACAGTTTCTTTTTTACTCTCAAAGTTAGATGCATCTAGCATATCTCAAAAAGGTACTGACATTTTAACTATGCTAGAAACTGTAGCTTCAACACATACAAATGCTGATGAAAAATATCTACTCATTTTAAGTGATGGCGGGGAGAAAGAAGACTTTACAATTGAAATAAAGTATGCAAAAGAAAAAGGCATTATTGTTTTTGTACTTGGCATGGGAACCCAAGATGGCATTACGATAAATGATGAAGATGGTTCCCTCATAAAGTACGCAAATATCCCAATAGTATCAAAACTCAATAGTTCTATTTCTGAATTAGCTACACAAACAGGTGGTGTTTATATTCAAAATACCACCTCATCTAGTGATATTAAATCTATGTATACCCAAATACTAGAACACTCCCAACGTATAGAGCTAATAAGTAAAGAAGTCCAAATGTATATAGCCCTATTTTACTACCCAATTATTGCCGCGATGTCACTCTTACTTATTGCTTTTGGCTCTATAACTAAAAGGGTCAAGCATTCTGTACCTATATCAGTATTTGTATTATTTAGCTTATTATTTACTAGTACACCATCTCATGCAAGTATGCTTGACTTTATGAAACTAGGTGACGCTAGAAGCTCTTATGATGCTAATGACTTCAACTCTTCCGCAGATATCTATGAAGAGTATGCAAAACAGACAAACAATGGTGAAGCGTACTATAATGCTGGGAATGCTTATTATAAAGAGAAAAGATACTTAAAAGCTTTAAGTGCCTACTCTTTTGCAAGAACGGAAGACCCAGGTTTACGAGCTGACAAACTTTCCAATATGGGAAATGCCCTTGTACAATTAGGTACAAAAAATACTCTAGAGCGAGCAATCAAACATTATGAATCATCATTAAAAATTAAAGAAGATGAGGATACCAGAGAAAATCTAGAAGCTATTCTAAAGGCATTAAAAGAGCAAAAGGAAACAGAAAAAAAAGAGGAAGAAAAAAAATATTCACAGCATAAGGGTGATGAGGCTGATTCAGGTACAGAAGAAGCCGATGATACAAACAATAAAAATAAAAACAAGAATTCTGCTAATAAAGACAACTCAAAAACTACAAAATCTGACGATACCTTAAAGCCTAACAATAAGAAAAAAACTGACAACGGTGAAGCTCAAAAAGATGAAGATGAAAGTAATCGTAAAGGTTCACAAAATAACAATAGCTCCCCAGATATTCATAAACAAGCCAAAGAATTAAAAAACAAAGACAAAGCTGAAGTTACAAATAAAAGTGCTGAAGCTAAAATTACTTCAAAAGGCCAGTTTATGAGTACTGTTGAAAAAGAAAAATGGTTTGATAAATTGGATTCAAAACAAAATACTTATCTTTATAGGTTAAACGAACAAAGAGCTAAAAATAATCAAAGGAATGATAAACCTTGGTGAAGATATAATACTTCATGTTAAAAAAAATACTACCAATGCTGCTGCTAAGTACTAGCCTTTTTTCCTATGAGATACAACTCATAAAACCATCACAGAAACAAGTAAAATCCCCTAGAGCTAAAATAGATAGAATAGCTTTACCAAGAAATGACTCAAAAGAAGTAGTCTTTGATAAAGATACCGGCTTAACGTGGCAAGATAATATTGACACGCAAACCATCAAAAAAAACCGTAAAGATGCCAGACAGTATTGTCGTGGTTTGGTGTTTGCTGGATACAAAGATTGGTACCTACCTAGAGTAGACGAATTAAACTCCATTGTAGATAAAGAAAAAAATAACCCAGCCATCAGAACTGGGTTTAAATACATAAAAAGTGCTCACTACTGGACATCTTCACCAAACCTTTCTTATACTAAAAATGCATTAAATATTGATTTTAGAAGTGGAGAGACCTACCATAATGCTAAAAAGGGAATATGTTATGTACGCTGCGTTAGAGGTAATTACAAACTTTAATCTTATCAATGAGTAGTGCTCAAAATTATCTTTCAACTATCCAGGATCATATATATTTAATTCTTTTTTATCTTTAATTATGACTTACTTAACACTAATGTAACCGTAGATTTAGTATAATCAAGCAAATTAAAAATGGAGAAATTTATGAAAAAAATTCTTATTATCGTAATGTTGTCACTTATGGCTCTTACAAATGTACAAGCAAATCAAGGGAACATGAATCATGCCTTAATGCATACAAATCCTTTACCAAACTTAATGCGTGTTGCAGTAAAAAATGCTAAAGAGTTACATATTACTGATGCTCAAATGAAAAGCTTAAAAACTTGGTCAAGTACTACTAAACCAAAGATTAAAAGCCTTGTAAAAAAAGTCATGCAAGAAGAAAGAATGTTACACAAAGAATCACTTACAACTGACAATGATGTAGTTGCAAAAGCACAAACTATGTTAGATGCACGTAAGGAAATTATTGAACTTAAGACTCAATGTAGAATGAATTTAAAAACTATTCTTAATGAAAAGCAATACAAACACCTTGTAAAACTTTACAGACAATCAAGAAATCAAAAGTAATTTCAGGATGTTTAAAAAATCAATAACAGCTTTATTACTTACGCTTATAACACTTTTTTTACTTGCTTGTTCTGATACAACCACAGAGAGTGATGTAAAACCAACCCAAAGTAAAATAGTTATGAAAACTATCAACGTAAAAGGTATGACTTGTGAGGGCTGTGAAGGTGCCATAGTAGATTACCTTACAAAGATGGATGGTGTAGTTAGCTCTAAAGCATCACATGCCCAAGAAAGTGTCGTAGTAAAGTACGATGAAGCAAAAACTGATATCGACGCGATTATGAAAACTATATCTTCTACTGGATATAAAGTTAATGGACTAAAAGAAAATACACCAAAAGACTAACAAAATGGAACATCCTTTGCTTGTATATGTGCATACAAAGGATGTCTATGTTAAACAATTATACAACTACTCGAACTACTATGCTTCATTCGCCCGAATGTGACACCTTTACATACAAAGATATGAAAGTAAAAATTATTACAGTTTTTAGTGATCAAAAGATACCAATTGCTCTTGTTGAGAACGAAAATGGTGAAATGTTTGAAGTTCCAAGAGATTCTCTCACATAAATGTTACTTATTTAGATAAACTATTTACATAAACTAAATTATAAGAATATGAAATGAAAGAAAAAATAGATATTTTGATTGTTGAAGATGATCAAGACTTATCTCAAATGCTTGCCAGTTATCTCATTAATTCAAACTATACAGTCAATATAATTAACGACCCATTAGATGTCATGAGCTCATTAAAATCTTATAATTATAAGATAATACTCCTCGATCTTACCCTACCTAAAATGGATGGATTAGTCTTGTGTGAACTTATCCGTAAACAATACACCATACCAATAATTATCATGTCCGCACGAGAACATGTGAGTGATAAAGTACTTGGACTTGAAAAAGGTGCGGACGACTATCTCCCTAAACCTTTTGATACCCGTGAACTTATAGCAAGAATTCAAGTACAACTTAGACGTGTCAGTACTACTATTGATGCTAGTGAGAGTTTTGAAGACCATGAATTTAAGTGTAATAAAACAACAATGAAAATCCACTTTAAAGAGGAACCATTAGACTTAACTGTTGCAGAATTTGGTGTTTTGAAACTATTTTTAATGAACCGTGGCATTGTATTTTCACGTGAACAAATTTTAGATAATGTTGAAGGAATGAATTGGAGTAGTGGAGACCGTAGTATTGACGTTATTATTAGCCGTTTAAGAACAAAACTCGGCGATAACCCAAAAGAACCAACCTATTTCGAATCTGTACGTGGCATCGGTTACAGGATGATGCAAAGTGAATAAGCACTCTATACTTTTAAAAATAAGTGTTTCTTTTTTTATAGCAATCATTGCAATAACAGCCCTCTTTAATATTATCCAAGAACATGAATATGCAAATGAAAAAGAAAAACTACGTGAGCATTATCATCATATGGCAATGGCTATTATGAAGTGGAAAATGGGGCAGATACAACACGCACAGCTCATGGCAAAACTTCACAAAGAAAATATGAGTATGATTACCGATCCTGTACTTCACCAAAAGATTAAAAGTAAAGTTTCTATTAAAGATAAGTCCTGTTCTGTAGGTGATTTCTATGTGTATGAGCAAGAAACTTTTAGATATATAATTATACCTCCTATCTTTGGTAAAGTACTTTTAAAAGATGAAAAAATAAATCCAATAGATGTGAGCTATGTTTGGTGGCTCTATGGAGCATTTGTACTTATAATCCTACTTCTGTATATCTCAATCGTAGTTAGCCTTTATCCATTAAAGAAACTACAAGTACAAATCCAACGCTTTGGTGAAGGTGAAACAGATATAGATTTATCATCAACAAGAAAAGATGAAATCGCAGAAGTAGCAAATGAATTTAACAAAGCTGTGCAAAAAATTCAAGAAGTTTTAGAAGCAAGAAAAATATTTTTACGTAACATAACACATGAATTTAAAACGCCACTTACAAGCGGTAAGCTCGCCCTAGAACTCTTAGGAAGTTCAAAACCTAAAGATGTCCTCAACAATGTATTTACACGTCTTGAGTTACTTCTCAAAGAATTTGTTCGAATTGAAAAAATTACAGCCATCGACAATCTGCCCAAATTAAAAGAATATCCATTAACGGATATACTAGACCAAGCAATCGACATGCTTTACTTAGAACCTAACTCCATTAAAAATAATCTCTCTGATAGTCGTTTAAAAGTAAATTTTGAACTTTTTACTCTTGTGTTTAAAAACCTCATTGACAATGGTTTAAAGTATTCACAAGAAAATGAATTTTGTATAGAGATAGAAGATAATCAAATTCATTTTATATCTAAAGGAGAAAAGATGGATGAATCTTTAGAGTACTATCTCCAACCCTTTACAAAAAGTGATACAAAAAGTGCTCAAAGTTTTGGTTTAGGACTTTATATTGTCGATGCTATCTTAAAAAAACATCATTTCTCTTTCTCCTACCAACATACAAGTGGATACAACTTCTTTACCATAAACAAATAATAATTAACAATTCATTAACAATATATTAATTCTCAATTTATAGAGTTTAAATAAAATTTCCTTATATTAAATTCTAAAAAGGAAGAAGAGATGAGAATGAAAAGTTTATTTATAATTGTAGGGGTGATGACATCTACATTAGCTTTTGCTGTTATGCATTTTGAAAAAAATCAAAAATGTAGTGAGTGTCACCCAAAAATATATGAAGAGTACAAAACTTCACAACATGGAAACTCAACTGTATTTGCTGACCCAATTCATGGTGCTGTTTATGATAAACACCCAATGAAAAACAAAATGCAAAAATACCGTTGTGCAAAATGTCATACACCAACTGCTGATAATATGAAAGATTTGCTTACACCTAAAAATGGTGTAATTCCAGATGCTACTAATGAAACACAAAATGAAGGTGTATCATGTGCATACTGTCATAGGATTACAGATACAAAACCTGGTAAAGCAATGAACTCAAATGTTATCTCAAAAGATATGAGAAAATATTTTGCAAACTTGGAAAGTGATGTTAAATCACCATTTCATGAGATTGAAACAAATGTAGAAGTGTTCAAAAATGGTAAACTATGTATGGGTTGTCATATGCACAAAACAAATAAAAAAGGTTTTGATGTATGTTCTACTGAAAATAACAATATGGATGGAAACAATAACTGTATCACTTGTCACATGCCTCAAGTAGATGGAGCACCTTCAACTTTAAGTAAAGTAAAAAAACATGCTTTTCACGGTTTTCCAGGTTTGCATGGGGATCTTAGTTTGTTATCAAAATATGTTGTACTTGATTTAAAACATTCCAAGAAAAAATTCACAGTAAGTGTAGACCACCAAGCAACACACTCTTCAACTCTTCACCCATTAAGAATGGCAAAACTAGTTGTAAGTATCAAGCGTGATGGCAAAGTTATCAAAATGGACTCTAAAAAACTTTTAAAAGTTATAGGAAATGCGCAAGGTGTTTCACCAAAACCAACACCACCATGGTTAGCTGATAGAGTAATCAAAGACACAAGAATTCCAGCAAACACTAAAAAAGACTTCAAGTATGACTTTGCACTTAAAAAGGGAGATCTAGTAACAGTAAAATTTGGATACCACTTAGTAAAACCTAAAGCACTTAAAAAGTTTAAGCTCGAGAACAATAAAAATGCAAAAGAATTTAAAGTCATTTCTAAGAAAGTAGTGAGAATCAAATAAATCCCTGTTAACATTCTGTTAACACAAGGAAAACATATAGTTTATAATAATGAATTATAATTATATTAATACATCAAGGAGAGAAATATGAAAAAAATTATTTTGTCGGTAGCAGCATTAGCTGGTACAGTTGCACTAACAGCAGCCGAAGTTCCAAAAGTAGAAGATAAAGCACTGTTTAGTGGTGGTAAAGTTACAGGTCAAGTTAAAGCTATGCATATCTTAGCTGATAAAACAAATGGTTTTGCTCCTGAAGATGGTAGTGGTTATTTAGTATGGTTAAAGTATGTAACTCCAGACTTAGGACTTAAAGGTTTAAAAGTTGGAGCAGCATTCTATGTAAATGGCGATACTGGTCTTACTGATTGGGAAGATAACACAAAAAATGCTCAAGGTATGTTCACTGATGTTGAAGGTAAAACAAACACGTTACTTGGTCAGGCATACATAGAATATAAAAGTTCTATGTTAGATGCAAAAGTTGGTCGTCAAATCTTAAACACTCCATTAACAAAAATTAAATGGTCTTTAATGCCAAACTTTTATCAAGCTGCAGTTGCTGCGGTTAAACCAATGAAAGGCTTATCTTTTACAGCACTTCATATTGATAAAATGGCATATGGTTCTCGTTCAGCTACTGACTTTAGTCTTATCGGTGAAAAAACTGGAACTGCTGGTGTAACTACGCCGGCTGTTGGTCAAGGCACAGGGACAAGAGAACAAGCAAGATTTCTAAATCTTGGTTCTGCAGCTGGTGTAGCAGAAACGAGTGGTATGACTGCTCTTAATGCAACATACAAAATTGGAAAAAATTTGAAAATTTCTGTGTGGGACTATATCGCTCATGATATTTCTAATACAATCTATGCTGATGTTAATTATAAAATACCAGTGATGAAGGGTACAAAACTTGCACTTAGTGCTCAATACTTAAACCAAAGTGAAGAGGGTGATAAACTAGCAGGAACTATGGACTTCAGTATGTATGGTGTAAAAGCAAAAGTTGGTAATAAAAAATGGTCAGCTTACTTAGCATACAATAGTTCAGATGATAGTAATGCTAATAGATCTGGTTTTCACAATGCTTTTGGTGCAGACCCAGCATATACAAGTTCAATCTTTTCTCGTAATGCATATCGTGAAGATGTAAGTGCTTATAAAATTGGTGGTCACTATGCAATTATGAAAGGTTTAAAAATCGTAGTTTCTCATGCTGACTATGGAAAATCAAAAACACTTGGTTGGGGACCATCAAAGCTTGTAGCAGCAAATGATGCAACTGAAACTGATATTGTTTTAGTATATAAACCAACCAAAGCTATGATGTTAAAACTATTCAATGCTAGAAGAACAAGTGAATACAATGAATCTTCAGCAGCCGAAAAAGAACAAAATCATATTCGTGCAGTAGTTTCTTACAACTTCTAAGAACTATAGTTTAAAAATTTCAATACCATCGAGACAATGGTATTGAAATATATATAGTTTTTTTCATTAATTTCCTCCGATACCTCTCTTTTCATTTAAGGTATCGGAACTTTCCCCAACAAGCACCTCATAAGCATCTAAAAGATATCATTAGACAAATTCAAATCATAAAGTAAAAACCTCATGGCATTAATCGACCTACAAGATATTTCAAAACACTATTCAGCACAAAAAATACTTACCGAAGTAAGCTTTCATGTAGACGAAGGTGAACGTATCGTTATTATTGGTAAAAACGGAAGTGGTAAATCTACTCTCATGAAAATTGTAAATGGCACACTAGAATATGATGGTGGACGTAGAATTACAAAAAATAATTTAGAAGTGAAGATGCTTGATCAAAGACCAAACTTCAAAGATGGGCATACTGTTCGTCAAGCTGTTGAAGATGGACTCAGAGAACTCAATGATGCTAAAGCGAGATATAATGAACTATCACTCCTTTTAGCAGATGATTTTGAGAATAATAAACTCATAGATGAGCATGAAAATCTCTCTCGTTACATTGAACACCATAATGCTTGGAATCTTGATGACAAGATAGAGCGAATTATCCAACACTTTGACCTTAAACAATATGAAGATAAATCTATTGACCTACTTAGTGGAGGTGAACAACGTCGTGTTGCCCTCGCTTCTTTACTTTTACAAAAACCAGATATTTTACTTTTAGATGAGCCTACCAATCACCTTGATGTATACATGGTTGAATTCTTAGAAGAGCTTATTTTAAAAGAAAAGTTCACACTTGTGTTTATCTCTCACGATAGATATTTTATAGATAGAATTGCTACAAAGTCTATAGAGGTTGAAGACTGTGCTTTAAGAGAATATACTGGTGGATATAGTAGCTATCTCACGCAAAAGGCAGAATGGATTCGAACACTGCAAAAACAACATGACAATCTGCTTGATGTACTAAAACGTGAAAATGCATGGTTTGCCCGTGGTGTAAGAGCAAGACTTAAAAGAAATGAAGGTCGAAAAGAACGTCTTATGAATCTTCGAGATGATGCAAAAAATAATCCTGCGCAAATCAGAAAGATGTCTATAGAACTCCAACGTGAAGCAAAACATTTTAATCGCGATAAAAGTATCAATAAACAAAAAATGCTTTTCGAAGTGGAAGACTTGTATCTTACGCTTGGAAATAAAGAACTACTCAAAGACTTTACCACCAGAATCCTCCAAAAAGATGTTATAGCCATAGTCGGACCAAATGGAAGTGGAAAATCAACACTACTTAAAGCCCTACTTGGTCGGATAGAACCAACAAGTGGGAAAATTAAACAAGGCGAATTTAAAATAGGTTACTTTGACCAACATAGAGAAATGTTAGACGATGATAAAAACCTTATGGAAACTTTTTGCCCACACGGAGGAGACCGAGTAAGTGTTCGTGGAAAAGATATGCATGTCTATGGCTATCTTAAAAACTTTCTTTTTCCTCGTGAGTTTTTAGAAAAGAAAATAGCTGTTCTTAGTGGTGGTGAAAAGAACCGTATTGCCCTTGCCCTACTCTTTACCCTCGAAGTTGACATTTTAATCCTAGATGAGCCTACAAATGACTTAGACATTCCAACTATTAACATCTTAGAAGAACAACTAACAAACTTTCCTGGCGCCGTCATAATTGTAAGTCATGATAGATACTTTGTTGATAAAATTGCTAAAAAACTTTTCATCTTTAAAACAAATAAACATATAGAAGAATCATATCAACAATATTCAGAATATTTAGATTTGGAAAAAGAGTTAAAAGAACTTAGTGAAATGGAATCAAATGCAAGTGAAGTAAAAGTTATTAAAGAAGAAGTAGTACAAAAACCTAAAACTTTAAAATTGACTTTTAAAGAAAAAATAGCCTTAGATAAACTGCCCCAAGAAGTAGAAGAACTTGAAATAAAAATAGAAGAAAAAAACAACTGCTTAGCTGATCCAAAATGCTATGAAGATATAGGTCTTACAGCTCTTGCAAAAGAGTTACAAGAACTTGAAGCGTTGTATGAGTTAAAAGTTGAAGAACTTTTAGAGATTGAAGAAAAGCAAGAGTTAATTAACTCTTGACTTCTTTAATTATTTTCTAGCTTCTTTTAAAGAGTCAGCAATTAAAAATGCTAATTCTAAAGATTGGTCAGCATTGAGACGAGGGTCACAATGCGTATGGTAACGAGAAGATAAATCTTCTTCAGTTACAGTAAAACTTCCACCGATACACTCAGTAACATTTTTACCTGTCATCTCTAGGTGAACTCCACCTGCATGCGTACCTTCAGATTTATGAATCTGAAAGAACTCTTTCATCTCTGTAAGAATTGAATCAACAGGACGCGTTTTATAGTTGTTTGAAGATTTAATAGTATTACCATGCATTGGATCACATGACCATACAACTTTAAGACCCTCTTTTTCAACTGCTTTAATTAGATTCGGAAGTCCGTCTCCAACTTTTCCAGCACCCATTCTTACAATTACGTTTAAACGTCCAGCTTCATTTTCAGGGTTTAACTTATTTACTAATTTTATTAAATCTTGAGGATCCATTGTTGGCCCAGCTTTAATCCCAATAGGATTTTTCACACCGCTTAAGTACTCAACATGAGCACCATCAAGTTGACGTGTACGATCGCCTATCCATAACATATGAGCAGATGTATCATACCAATCACCAGTTATAGAGTCTTGACGTGTAAATGATTCTTCATATGGAAGTAAAAGAGCTTCATGAGATGTATAAAAATCTGTTTCACGCAAAGTTCTGTATGTTTTAGATGTAATTCCACAAGCTTCCATAAACTGCAAAGATTTACCAATCTCATCAGCAAGTTTTTCATACTTTGCAGTCACTTCACCTTG
The DNA here is from genome assembly GCF_047622445.1 of Sulfurimonas sp. Classification (GTDB taxonomy): domain Bacteria; phylum Campylobacterota; class Campylobacteria; order Campylobacterales; family Sulfurimonadaceae; genus Sulfurimonas. Next base: position 11,162 of record NZ_JBLHOE010000043.1, on the reverse strand, counting down.
ATGAGCAAAATCTTGTGTCCATTTGTGTACTTTATGTAAGTCAGCTAAACCACCTGTTGCAAATGCACGAAGAAGGTTTAGTGTAGCGGAAGCTTGATTGTATGCTTTTATCATACGTTCAGGATCTGGTACACGAGCTGCACTAGTAAACTCAGAACCATTGATAATATCTCCACGATATGAAGCATGAGTTACACCATCAAATGTTTCTGTGTCTGCTGAACGAGGCTTAGCAAATTGCCCAGCCATACGTCCAACTTTAACAACTGGTAATCCACCAGCGTATGTCATAACAATGGCCATTTGCATCATAGCTTTAAAACTATCTCTTATGTTATCTGCATGAAATTCGCTAAAACTTTCAGCACAATCTCCGCCTTGAAGTAAAAATGCTTCACCATTTGCGACATTTCCAAGTTGTGCTTTAAGCGAACATGCTTCACCCGCAAAAACAAGTGGTGGATAATTTTTCAATTCTGCAAGAACTCTCTTTAGCTCTTCTTGGTTTGGATAAGTTGGTTGTTGTAAAATTGGCTTTTCTCTCCAACTTGATGGACTCCAAATACTCATAATAAAACCCTATATTTATAAATTTGCAATATTTTACCTAAAAGTACCTAAAATAGGTCTTATTCATGTATATTTATAAAACATTTCTATTCCTCATTGATAGCAATTCATTCCTTTAAACGCGTAAAAGCTGTTTTTATGCTAATCTATGTATAATATCGCAATATTTTATAGGAATCTGAATGGAAAAAGATGATTTAAAATCTCTTGTTACACAAATATACGAAAATCTACTTGATACTATAAACAATCAAACTGATCCAAACAAAGAGCAGGTAGTTGAGTATTTAAGAGAAGCTGTAGAAGTTGTGTCGAGCTTAAATGATAAACAAATTGACTCCATAGAACATGCAAAAGCAGCATTCAATAATGCGTACAAAGAGATTGCTAATAAAAGTATCTCTTCGTATCAACACACAAATGCAAGGTTTGAACAACTAACACAGATGCATGAAGAAACTCTTAACGACTATTCAAGTGAGATGATAAATGTTCCTGCTCTCACAGAAAAGTTTAATGAAATTCAATTACATATGATTGATGAAGTGAACAAAGCGAATGACATCATCTCTCAGCTATCTTCTCAAGTTCAAACACTAGAAAGAGACTCCAACATAGACTCTCTTGCAAAAGTTTTTAACCGCCGGGCACTTTCCACTTATCTCAGTAACATATGCAGTAGAAAGGGAATTCCTTACAAACTTCACCTTATTATGATTGATATTGATGATTTTAAGGTTATCAACGACACCTATGGTCATGTAGCTGGAGATAAAGTTTTAATTTTCATTGCAAATACTTTGAAAAAAACTCTTCGTGATGGGGATAAAATCTTTAGATATGGTGGTGATGAATTTGTACTTGTACTCAATCGTATTGATCAAGTATACTGCAAAAAAATACTCGATAGACTTTTAGAATTGGTAAGTAAAAACAAGCTTCTTTATAAAGGCAATAGCATAAATGTTACGATTAGTATGGGAGCTACTGTGTTTGTTGAAGAAGATAGCCCTGATACATTAATAGCACGAGCGGACAAAGCAGTTTATCTAGCTAAAAGAGAAGGTAAAAATACAATACGTACGGAGCTAGAAAATGGAGATTAATTATTTTGATATTATAGTTTCAATCATCATCCTTTTTCTTGGACTTAAGGGAATTATAAACGGATTTTTTAAAGAGCTATTTGGTCTCATTGGAATTGTTGGGGGTATCTTTGTTGCTTCAAGACTAGGAAATGATGTAGGTCAATTTTTAAGTGATCTTATTTTTAATTTTGAAAACTCCTCTGCTATTAACTTCACAGGTTTTTTAACAACATTAGCACTATTTTGGCTTCTTATGATTGGGGTTGGGCAAGTATTCAAAAAACTCAGTTCATTAAGTGGTCTTGGTGCACTAGACCAAATTCTTGGATTTGTATTTGGTGCAAGTAAATTCTTCTTTATTGCCGCAGTTATTGCTCATTCTGCCTACAATATAAAAGCAGTCAAATCAATCATAGACGATAGTTCTTTAAGCACAAGTTACATTTTTCCAATACTGACCCAAACAGGTGCTGTCATCATGAAACTCGATCCAGTTGAGATAAGTGAAGATATAAATAAAACAACACAAACAATCAGAGACACCGCTTCTAAAGCTATGTCAGATGAAATTCTTAAAGAAATTCAAGAATCGATGCCCCAAATAACACAAGAAACTTCAAAAAAAAGTGATTCATAATGTCAAATATAAATACTAACTTTCAAGATAAAACTGTCAAATATACGCAACTCTTAAATGACTTTAAAACCTTACTTAAAGAAAACTCTTTAAAATTCACTATACAAAGAGAAGTGATACTTGAGACACTCTATAAGTCAGATGAGCATTTAACGCCAGAGTCACTTCACCATTTAATTCAAGAAAATTTTCCTGATTTAAAAACAGGAATTGCTACTGTATACAGAACTCTAGCACTTCTTGAAGACTCGCAAATGGTAACTTCACTCTCTTTTGGAGCACAAGGCAAAAAGTATGAACTAGGTGCTAAAGAGCATCATGATCATATGATATGTACTTCTTGTGGAGACATCACAGAGTTTGTTGATGAAGAAATCGAGAATCGACAAGATTCTATTGCTGAATCTTTAGGATTTAAAATATCCGACCACTCCATGCAAATTTATGGCATCTGTAAAGACTGTCAGTCATAAACTACTTTAAACACATACAAGGAAAATATATTGGCTTTTGAAAATAAATTCGTTCAACAAAGAATAGAAAAAGCAGAGGCTCTTAGAGCTGAAGGGATTAATCCATACTCTAACGACTCACAAAGAAACACTACTGTTGAAAAATACATGAATGTAAATGCAGACATTGAGCACAAAGAAGAAAAACGTGATGAACACCGTCACTATACTATTGCAGGACGAATAAAGCTTTTTCGTATTATGGGTAAAGCTAGTTTTATCAAGATAGAAGATGAAAGTGGAATGCTACAAGTATATGTAACACGTGATCATTTACCAGAGGGGTTTTACAACACAGTATTTAAAAAACTTATTGAAGTTGGGGATATTGTTGAAGTATCAGGTTTTCCTTTTGTAACCGGTAAAGGTGAACTCTCACTTCATTGTTCTGAGTTTAGACTTTTAACAAAAGCTATTTCGCCACTTCCTGAAAAATTTCATGGTGTTACAGATAAAGAAATTCGTTATAGAAAAAGATACCTTGACCTTATCATGAATACAGAAGTTCGTAAAACTTTTCAAACTCGTTCTCGTGTTATCTCCTTAACAAGACGTTTTTTTGAAGACAAAGGCTTTTTAGAAGTTGAGACACCAATGATGCACCCAATCGCTGGTGGAGCAAATGCAAAACCATTTGTTACACACCATAATGCACTGGGTATTGACAGATTCCTAAGAATTGCACCAGAGCTTTACCTCAAACGTTTAATTGTTGGTGGATTTGAGGCTGTATTTGAAATAAACCGTAACTTTAGAAATGAAGGTATGGATGCAACACATAATCCTGAATTTACATCTATAGAATTTTATTGGGCATATAAAACATATAAAGATTTAATCCTCATTACTAAAGAGTATTTTCAGTATCTTTTTGAGCATTTAGATTTACCCACAATTTTACCATACTCAGATATGGAAGTAAACTTTGAAAATTTTCAAGAGATTCCACTTATAGATTCCCTTACAACAATAGGTGGTGTTCCTGCTGAATCTTGTGTCAGTATTGATGCTATTACTACATATTTAAAATCAAAAAATATCAATGTAAAACCAGGAATGAATCTCGGACAACTCCAAGGTGAACTATTTGATGAGTTTGTTGAAGAAAAACTTATTGATCCTACTTTTATTACAGAGTACCCAGTTGAGATTTCACCACTTGCAAGAAGAAGTGATAATAATCCAGCGATAACAGAGAGATTTGAGCTTTTCATAGCTGGTCGTGAAATTGCAAATGCATTCTCAGAACTTAACGACCCTATCGATCAATACGAAAGATTTAAAGGTCAAAGTGACGCAAAAGAAGCGGGTGATGATGAAGCGCATGAAATGGATGAAGATTTCATCGATGCACTTAGCTATGGTATGGCTCCGACAGCTGGTCAAGGTATAGGGATCGATAGACTTGTAATGCTTCTTACAAATGAGCATAGCATACGAGATGTATTACTTTTCCCTGCTATGAAACCTATTCATAATGAAGAACAAACTCAAGAAGAAGAGTAACTTAAATAAAGTCCTCTAAAGAGGACTTTATTTACAAAATCAAAAAGATATTTACCCTCCAAACTTATCCCGAAAAGCTTTCGCTCCGTCCTTACTTGATTCTATGTTATCTGAGCAGTTTCTAAACGAGAAACGTAGTTTACTTTGCTCTATTGTTTGCATATCTTTAATCTCATTTATGTTTATAAGGTAAGAGCGGTGAATACGAAAAAAATCGTGATTTCCTAATTTTTTTTCTAAGTCTGAAATCTTTTGTCCATAATAGGAAAAACCTTTTGCACTTCTTATCATTACCTCAGAAAGATCTGCTTTTACGTAAAAGATTTCTTCTGCTTTAAGTAAAAGATAACTTTCACCTGTTTTACTTAAAATTCTTACATCTTCAGCTTCTATACTTTCAGCTGAAGTTGTTTTTACTCTTGTGAGAGACTCTTTTACTTGCTCCAAACTATAAGGCTTTATAAGATAGCCTATAGCTCCTATATCAAAAGCTTTCAGAGCATGCTCTTCATATGCTGTTTGAAAAATTATAGAGATATTTTCATTTAAATATTTAAGCTCATAAGCAAGTTCTAAACCACTGACTTGAGGCATATTTATATCTAGAAATACAACATCGTACTTTGTATGTTTTAGCGCTGCTACAGCTTCATCTGCACTAGAAGTTTCAACAATATCTTTGAACTCCAAAGTAGTTAAAATTCTTTTGAGTCTTGCTCTTGCTAACTCTTCATCATCTACGATCAATATTTTCACAACAATCTCCTAAATAAATATAAAACATTGGTTTGTCTAAACACTCAACAGATAAACTTCCTTTACATAAAAGTTCTAAGCGCTGTTTGAGGTTGTTTAGTCCTACACCAAAAGTTTTCTTTACCATCACTTTACCATCGTTTTGAATTTTAATAATTTTTTTTCTTATATCGAATCCAATTTCGATATTCAAACTTTCTTTGTTGCTCAAGAAACCATGCTTAATCGCATTTTCTACGATGAGTTGCAAAGAGAACTTGGGTACGTTCCAGATAGGAATAGACCCAACTACAATTAAATGAATCTTTCCAGAAAAACGAATATTTTCAAGTTCAATATAATCTTTAACATTTATAATCTCATCACTTAAAGAGAGTAAAGCTTCCTCATTCATAGTGTTTCTCAAAAAAGAAGACACTTTGAGTAATGCCATCTCTGCCTTATCTTTATCTTGGTGAATAAGCTCTGCAATAGAATTTAATGCATTAAACAAAAAGTGAGGATTTAACTGTGTCTCAAGCGAGCGTAAACGACTTTGCACATATTCATGATCAATCACATCTTTTTGGTTTCTCATCTTTACAAATCGATAAAGTAAAGCCCCTACAATATACGTTAATATACCAATTAAGATAGATATGATGACAATCTGATTCTCAAATGCTGGAATCATTTCTATGTTAATAAATTTCGTAAGATATACCCCAGACAATGTCCCCAAAAAACCAGAGAGAAAGGAAAAAAGTATAGAAAGAGGAAGCCAATACACTTCTCTTAGTTTTGGCAAAATATTTTTATTCATATAAGAGATAAATATAAGAGAAAAAAGTGTAATACTAAAACCTAAAATTACTCCAAAAAAAGCACCATCAAGCCAAGGATACTCTAAAATAATGTATCCCAAAGAGGACATAAACATACCAAAAAATACACCTGTTACAAGTATATAAATCCAATCACGAGTTTTAATATGTAATGCAATGTTATACATTTAGTAGTCTTTGTAAATTTTTTACACCGAGCATCACACCAGGCCATCCTTGAGCTGCATAAACACTATCCCCAACATTATAAAGTCCTTGTATAGGAGAATCATTTGATGGTAAAAAAGGAAGAAAATTCTTCATTGTAATTGCATTGCCCCCAAGTTGACTTCTGTTAATGTAATGCCTAAATGTATTAGGTGAAGCACTAAAACTATCTACTACTTCACCTATCTTTATATTTAAACTTTGAATTACTGTTTGCAAGAGTATATCGTGAAGCTCTTTTTTTTGTGCTTTATAATTTTGTTTATCTTCCCAATATCGTATATCTGTATGAATAGAAACAGTGACACTGTAATGACCCTTTGGTGCTAATGTATTGTCACTCTCATCTGAAAAAGAGATAAAAACTGCTTTTGAAAGAGAATTGGGAAATATTTCATCTTTTATAATCTGATAATGATGCTCAAATATTTTATCAGTTTTTAGCGTTAAGTAGAGCATAAATGAGCTCTGGTGGTTATTTAATTTTTCATATTTTTTGTAGTAACTTTTCACTTGTTTATCATCAAAAAGTTTGCTACTGTCGTATACCGTAGAATTAAGTATTAATTTTTTTGTTTGATAAACACTATCTTTTGTATAAAGTTCAAAGTGCGTTGTTAGTTTTTTAATTTCTTTAATCTCGCTATTTTTATATAACTTTGTAATATCTTTTGTTAAACCATCAAAAATATTTCCTAGACCACCCACTGCATAATTGTTTGTATTAAATGTATAAGCAAGAGAGATTGCTGCTGTAAAAAAGTTTATATCTTTTAATGGCGCTTGCGCAACTATAAGAACTTGAGATGCTAAAAATTGTAAGTATTCTGGGTCTATGCCCTCAAAGTAATCATCTATAAAAGTATGTGCATCTATTCTAAGGTACTTCTGAAACTTCATTAGTAAGGGTATAAAACTAAAAAGTGATTTTGTTTTAGAAAATATATTTGTATTTGAGTAGTAGTGTCCATTTTCTTTATAAAATGCTTCATTTATTTCATAAATAAGTTTCCAAAACTCTAGGTTTTTATCATGTGGATAATTAATATTTAAAATTTCTATAAATTTATCAAAATCACTATACCGTGGTGTTACTTTATCGTTTTGAATAATAACAATAGAAGGGTCGGTAAGGATTAAATCAGGTTTAAATCCAACTTCATCGAAAACCTCTTTGACTATAAATCCATCTTGATATCCTGCTAATGTTGTTGCTCCAGTGTTGTAGGAATAGCCTTTATGAGAAAATGTAGAACTACATCCACCAAGGTATGATTCTTTTTCAAAAAGTGCTACATCATGACCATTGGCATTTAGAAGTGCAGCAATTGAACTACCTCCAACACCTGAACCAACAACCGCATAATCTAACATTAACTAGCCTTCATATCTTTATAGATATTCGTTAAACATTTTACAAATTTAGGGTGGGAATTGGGAGCTTTTGCAACTCTATATTCTTGGAATCCTAATTCTTCAGCAACTTCTCTGTATTCAATCTCTAGTTCAAACTCTGTCTCAGAGTTATCAAGTGTAAATGCAATAGGAACTATAATAACCTTTCTCTTCTTAAGTGACTTTAGTTTATCCTCTAAATAAGGTTTAATCCACTCCATAGGCCCTAAACGTGACTGGTATGCTAAGTGTGTATTATGAAAGTTTATCTTAGCCTTTATTAAAGCTTTTCTCGCATGATACACATTATAACGAATATGTTTTTGATATGGATCACCTTTCTCAATTATCTTTTGGGTAAGTCCATGTGCTGAAAAAACAAGCTCATAGTCTTGTGGATCTTCACCATTGAGTGCTTCTTTAACTCTTTCAATAATAGCTTTATTATAGTTTTTGTCATTATAGTAATCATCGATCGTTTTTACTCTTGCTTTTATACGTAGCTTATCCATACTGTCATACAAGTCTTCATAGCTTGAGAGTGTTGTTGTACTAGAGTAATGTGGATAAAGTGGAATCGCATAAAACTCATCTACATCACGAAGATTTTCTAAAACATCAGTTGCAAATGGTGGAGTGTAACGCATGACCATATGGATGCTCGCATCTTTTATCTCATCTTCTAACTTTTCTATAAGTTTTTGTGTATAGCCAACAAGAGGAGATTTCCCACCTATAAGAGCATAATTATTTTGAGCAAACTCTGTACGAGTAAAAGTTATGAGTTTTGCTATCATAGCTCGTATAGGTTTAGGTGCACCAATAATATTTTTATCATTAAACATATTACTCAAAAAAACTTCCACCTCATCCAAGTTATTTGGACCACCCATATTCATAAGTAAAATTGCTCTTTTCATAGTAAGCTCCTTTTTTATTTGAATTGATTTTATAGGAAATGAGTATTGTTTTGTAGGGGTTATTTGTCAGTTCATATAGTACAAGATAATTTGGCAAAAATATTAAGAGTTATTTATTATCTTGTAGGTATATGTATCAAGGTTTGGAGTAAACATTGAATAAGGAGTTAAAAATCTAAACACACAAGATTTTAAACAGTAACTTCATGGCTACATCTACGAATAAATTTTGTTTATCCTAAGGGTAATCGCTTCTAAGCACTTCAATATCAAGATGAAAATTAAAAAAGTTCTTGACTGCTTTATAAGCGATTTTATTTCGTAGATTTTTACCGATTACTCCTTATTACGAGAGAATTATATGTAAATTGTATTTCTTTTCGTAGTGGATTTTTGTTAGTTCATTATTTTTATAGTTTTCTCTATAGTTTTACAAATGAATTCAAGTAGAATTAATATCAGCTACCGTATTGCACTTGAACTCAGTATCACAGAAAAAGAGATTATTCCTATAGAGATAGGTTCACACGATGAAGTGTATTAGCTTATCATTATTATTTGACCTATATTATTTGAAATAATTTTTTAAATAACAAGTAAAATGTTCCAAAAATAACAGGTTGATGAACTTTTTTACAGCCATTTGTAAATAAAACTTTATTTATTCCCAATATAGCGAAGTTTTATGAATGTTTGAGGAGCCCAAAATAGCCATTTAAATTTATTAATTTAAGTACGAATATAAGGGTCTATTGCGATTATACAGGTTACCCATCTTTTCTTAGAACTTCCGGAAATAGCGGGGGATAAAGGATTTTGTTTTAGAAATTTCCTGTATTTTAGGAAATCAAGTGAATCTTAGTGACCGGTTTTTGTACCGTTTTATTACTGATATTTTCAACCTGAGACTTACATGCATTCTAGGCTAGTTGCTTAGATACTTTAGAAGTGTTTGTTTCTAATGTGTTGAATGTGTTCTAAGATTATGTTAAAGATGGTTTCGGCAGCTTTTTCACTGCTGTTTTTAAAAGAATAGACTGTGAAATATAAATGACTAACTTTTTATTTTCACTCTATATGTCATATCTTTATTTGAACTAGCAGATAAGTTATAAATACCACTGCTTAATAATATTTTTATTTTATCTGTTTCTATATATCTATCATGAATATTATCACTAATTGCTTCTGCTCGAATTTCCCATAAATCATATAAAGTTTCTAATTCTGATTTTTTATTAAACTCATTAGTAACTATTATTATATCTATAGATTTTTTTGGTAGAAGAGTATTTAAAATATTTTTATTTTCATCCCATTGACTTGGATTAGCTGCTAGATAGCTGTCTGTTATTTTTATCCATTTTGCATCGCTAAGAAGTGCACTTATGTGCTTGATCGCTTTATCTTTTCCATCTGAGTTTTCATATGTAGCACCAATTGACATATCTATTTTTTCCATATGTGCAAAAAGAGGAACTATATTGACCTCTGTGAAACTGCTTGAAGTATCACATTTATCTACTAACTGAAGTTTTAGTGTCGTTGCTTTTACTAAACTTTCATTGTTCACATTGTCTACAAGGTTTAACAATGGGTCATTATTTATTTGTGAACACATTGATGGATCATCAAATATTTTATGCTGATTTTTAGAGACTATAAAAGGATGAATATATTTTAAAAGGTTTCTAATTTTATTTTTATCAAAATCCTTATTAAAAGTATACTTTAAATATTGAGAGACTAAACTATCATTTAAACAAACATCACTCATATCAAATTCTTACTATTTATTTCAAAAATATCTTTTATTGTGGCATCATAAAAACCACTAGGAAAACTATTTTCTCTATCTTTATTATTAAAAAACCCATCATCTTTTATATAAATTTGTTCAAATTTTGTTTTTGCAGATTTATAATGAATAATAATATCTTCTGATTTCAAATTTTGCTTATAAACCTCGTATCTAATTTTATTTATAAGATGATCGTTATGTGTTTCTACTATTAGTTGAATTCCCTTTGAAGCTACAAAAGATAAAAATTCTCCCATCATAGCTTGAGCTTGTGGATGGAGATGTATTTCAGGGTTCTCTACAATTATAATATTGCCTTTTTTTGCACTTAAAATAGCTACAAGTATAGCTACTGTATAGCTAACTCCTGCACCTATATTATTTGGTTTAAACTCTAAACCATCAAGTTTATAGGATGCTTGTATTACAGTGGATGTAGGTTTTATAGTTTTAAATTCATAAGATTGAGTAGATATTTTATTTAACCAATAATTTACTTGTGCCTCAAGTGTAAATGATCCATTTTTATTTTCTATAAGATATTCTTCAATTGGTTCATCTTTATTAACTTCAAAGTAGTTAGCTATGAACTTACCATATATTCCAAAATATCTATCTTTACTAAAACTATTATTTGTACTATTAATTTCTTCTATTGTAGTTCTATTTGAATTTAAGTATGTTAGTTTTGCAGGGTATGATATATTTTTACTACCAATACTTAATACTTGTTCTTTCTTTGACTCATATGTATCTATTGTACCATCATCAAATGTAATATTAATATTGTATTTATCCGGATTAACATATCTATTTTTTAAATCATTAAAATCACCTAATGAATTTAAATAGTCAAATATATCACTACCACTCGAATGATTACCACTTAATAATATAGATTGTATTAAAGATGATTTCCCACTAGAGTTTGTACCTGTAAGTATTG
>NZ_JBLHOE010000042.1:0-27755 GCF_047622445.1 Sulfurimonas sp. | reverse complement strand
TACTAGAACTTCAACTAAAGCAAAGTTCAAAAGTTTTTGAGCATACAACAGAAGGAATTTTAATAACTGCTTTGGATGGATCAATTATCTCTGCAAATGATGGATTTTTAAAGATTACAGGTTACTCAGCTAAAGAAGTTTTAGGGAAAAATCCATCTCTCTTGCAATCAGGAAAACAAGATAAGAAGTTTTATAAACAGATGTGGAGTGACATACTCAATAAAGGTCTTTGGAAAGGTGAAATATGGAACAAAAAGAAAGATGGAACTATGTACCCAGAATGGTTAGCAATCTCTTCCATATATGATGAAGACAATAAGGTTATTCAATATGTTGCAGTTTTTTCAGATTTTTCTGAAATCAAAAAAAACCAAAATAAGCTTGAAAACTTAGCTCATTATGATCAATTAACAAAACTTCCAAATCGCTTATTACTCAATGAACAAATGAAGCAATTTGTTAAATCTGCAAAACGAAATAAAAGTCAATTTGCTACTTTATTTATAGATTTAGATAGGTTTAAGCAGATAAATGACACCCATGGACACGATGTTGGTGATGAAGTTTTAAAAATAACGGCTAAAAGACTACAAAGTGTTCTGCGAGAGACAGATATAGTAGCACGATTAGGTGGTGATGAGTTTATAGTAGTTGCTAATGATGTAGATAATATAGAAAATATTCATATGATTGCCCAAAATATTTTAGATAAATTGCAGTTGCCATATAATGTTGATGTCCATAGTCATTATATCAGTTGTAGTATAGGAATTAGTATGTATCCACAAGACAGCATTGAAGTAGATGTACTTCTGAAAAATGCTGATATAGCTATGTATGAGTCTAAAACAGCTGGCAAAAATAGTTACAGCTTATTTTCTAAGAGTATGGAAGAAAGTGTAAAAGCACTTTCAAGTTTACATAATGACTTAAATATTGCCTTAAGTAATAATGACTTTTATTTAGTTTATCAGCCTCAGTATGATATTATGGATAATAAACTTTTAGGTTTTGAAGCACTATTGCGATGGAAACATGAAATAAAAGGGCTTATTGGTCCAGATGATTTTATCCCTTATGCCGAAGAATCAAAACTCATTATTCCTATTGGAAAATGGGTAATAGCACAGGCAATTGAGGATTATGAAAAAATTCAAAAAGTATTTAATAGTAATTTTACTATTGCAGTAAATGTTTCTCATGTACAAATGAATCAAGACTTTGTAGATACTTTAGAGTATTTTATCAAGAAGAATAATGATTTGGCAAAAATTATTAAAATTGAGATAACAGAAACATCAGCGATGAGTAACTTACAAAATACACAAAATATTATTAATCAAATTAAAGCCTTAGGGTTTAAAATTTCTTTGGATGACTTTGGTACTGGGTACTCAGCTTTAAATGCTATAAAAACTTTAAGAGTAGATGAAATAAAAATAGACAGATCCTTTATAAACGATGTTCCAGGAGATAAAGATGATGAGGAACTTGTTTCTACAATCATTGCAATGGCTAAAGTTATGAAAAAAAGCGTTATTGCAGAAGGTGTTGAAACAGAACAAACAAGGGATTTTTTAATTGAGCGAAGATGTCCTATAGTTCAAGGTTATTTAATCTCAAGGCCCTTGACTTTAGATAAAACTTTAGCCTATGTAAAAGATATGAAAAAGTAATTTTTTGAATAGTATTGATAATGACACATTAAAGCTTATTGTTGACAATTCAAATATTGGCATTTGTATACTGGATAAAGATGCATCCTTTGTAGACTGTTCTCAACAATTTTTAGAAATATTATCAATAACAAAAGATGAACTTGTAGTTAATGGATTATCCGTAATCTTTTTAGATGAGTATATTTATACTCTGTGGTATGAATTTTTCTTTATGAAGTTAGGAGAAGAAGAACCTATTAATGATGAGTATACTTTTATAAATTCTTTCAAAGAGTCACTCTTATGTAAATTTTTATTAAAAAAGGATATATCTTCAGGAAATATTGTATTCTCAATAGAAGATATATCTATGCAAAAACAACAAGAAAGAAATTTAAAAATAGCCAATGAAGAGATAGAGTCTCTTTTAAAAACTAAACAAAATCATTTAGAATCAGCCATGAAAAAAAATGAACTTATTAAAACACAAGATTCTTTAATGCTTAACCAAGCTAAACTCGCTTCTATGGGTGAAATGATAGGTGCTATTGCGCACCAGTGGAAGCAACCACTTGGTAAAATAAATTCTATAATTATAGATATTGCATCACTCTATTCGGATACAAAACATGCGAACCTTTTGAGTCAAAGACTCGATCAAATAGAAAATCTTACTGCCTATATGGCAGATACTATCGAAGATTTTCGTAATTATATAAATCCGAACAATTATAAAAATATATTTACTTTTAGAAAAGTTTTAAATGATGCACTCAATATTTTTTCATCTACAATTCAAAGTGATAAAATTAAAATAGAGACTGATTTTATAGATGAAATAACACTTTTTGGATATAAAAAAGAGTTTATTCAAGTTTTATTGATTTTCTTCAATAATGCAAAAGATTCATTTAAAAACAATAAAGTTAAAAACCCTATAATCGAAATTATCACAGAACACATTGATGATAAAAAAATTATAAGAATTAGAGACAATGGAGGAGGAATAGAACAAGATACTCTAGTAAGAGTTTTTGAACCATACTTCTCTACAAAAAAGCATATGGGAGGAACTGGTCTTGGACTTTATATGGCTAAAGTTATTATAGAAGACAGTATGCATGGTATACTAGACCTAACTAGTGAATATGAATTTACAGAAGTAAGAATAGTTCTTTTAGGAGATGAAAAATAATGGAAAAAGTTTTTAAAGAATATAGCATTTTATATGCAGAAGATGATGATGATATGCGAATAAATTATACAAATTATTTGAGTACACTTTTTAATGAAGCGCATCAAGCAAGTGATGGACTTGAAGCTTTAGCTACTTATGAAAAGTATCTTCCGGATATTCTTTTGCTAGATATATCAATGCCAGGCATTGATGGATTAGAACTCGCAAAAAAAATAAGAGAGCGGGATGAATATGTAAAAATTATAATTTTAACAGCTCATGGTGAACAAGAAAAACTTTTAAATGCTGTTAAACTTAACTTAGTAGATTATTTACTCAAGCCAGTTAAAAGAGCGGATTTTTTGGAAACATTACATATTGCAGTTAAATCAATTAAAAACAATGATAAAGTTAAAAAACCAATACGAATAAATCAAGATACACTCTGGTATCAAGATAGACTAGAATTATATGCTAATAACAAAATAGTTCATTTAACAATAAAAGAAAAAGTACTTTTATCTCTTTTGATAAGTGATAATTCAAATTTTCATTCTATTGAAATGATTATTGATTATTTTTATAGTCATGATAGTGAGTTTGAAATGACACCAATTGCTATTAGAGGTATTATAAAAAGGTTAAAAGCAAAACTGCCACATAGTAGTCTAATAAATGATTTTGGAGTTGGATATAAAATTAGTACTTTAATCAAAGGCTGACCTATAATATACTGCGCCCCATTTTCAAGACGAGTAAAATAAGTTTTCTTATTTCAGCTTTTTATATAACGTTTAGTCATCTTTTATTATCTACTTTAATTATATCCTTTACAATCATTAGATTTTCATCAATATATCCTTCTTTTATAGCCCAATTAAATAGAGCTCGAAGATTAGTAATTATTTTTTTGATTGTTCTCGGGTTATAAAGTGTTCCGTGTCTTGATTCTTGATTCTTGATTTTTCATTCGTTACTAAGACTTTTAATATCATTTGTATTAATCTTGGATATTTAAGTTTGTCCTAATATTGGATTCACTTGTCTATAATATGCTGATTTAATCATGCTTAGTGGTTTTATTATTTTTGTTGGAAAATAAAGTTTGGCAACATCTTCAAGAGTTAATTTATCATTCATTATTCTTTGGTGTAATTTTGAGGAGTCTTCCTTAATCTCTTTTCTAACCTTCGTTAGCTCTGCTCTTTTATCGTTCAATAATTTTAGTGCTTCGTCTTTATTTTTAGCTTTGATTTTTCGAAGACCCATATCAATCCTTGTATTTCAGTATGTATCTGTTTAAATTTTAGTACAACAATATTGCCAATACTAGGTAGGTTAATGAGTGTTGAGTAACATTGATAAACTATAGGGGTTAGTGTTTGGTGGACTTATTGGATTAATCAGTTCATTCTTCATATAGCCCAATAATAGGTTATTAAATAAATTTATTTTTAATTTTACAATATTTTTTTACAATAATTAGCTCTAGATCTACTAAGTTTTGCAAAATACGTAATATCTAATATAGATATATAATCTATATTGAGCTGAAGAGACTGTTAGCAATATACTTTCTATGCAAAAGAATCTACACTACTTTATAAGCCAAAGTAAATTATAAAATGAATAAATATACTTAGATACTGTGTAAACCTTTAACAATCAAAACGGTACTTTATGATATAATCAGCGGGTAAACTATTATATTATACGAAGGAATGTAATGATACTTTTTAAAAAAGCATTACTATTAGTCAGTGCCATTATAATTTCTCTCACTATAAATAGTCATTATCATGTGGATGTTAAAAAACACCATCAACATGCCGGTAGTATACATATGAGTACATCACAAACCATTGCACATATGAATTTACACTTAGATGGACATGTTGACTCTCAAAAGAGTTTTGGCATTATAGGTGGTATTATCATACTCCTGGTTCTTTTCAGTAGTAAAAGCTTTTTCTTTTTTATTCTTTCAAGAAAAAAAGTTATTTCATATACTCCAAAAGTCATTTTTTACGATCAAACCTTTGTTGATCCTCCGACTGCTATTTTACAATCTATTCTTTTTCACGCACCTCCACGTTAATTTCATTACACTAACTATCTTTACTCTCTAGAAAAACTTTATATACTTCTGTGTATAAAAATACCTTCTGGATAGCTATATATTTTGTAAAATTAATAGAAGGAACCTTACCTATGAAAACAATTATTTTATCTCTAATGATAATTATCAATGTCAATGCAAGTGAGAACAATAGCATCTACACTTGGAACAATTTTATACAAAAAGCTTTAGATGTATCGTTTAGTATTAAACAAGATGATGCACAAATCTTAATTGAAAAAGAAAAAATTACTCAATCTACATTGTTAGAAAATCCCACATTTGCGATGGCATTTGACGATGGACTTGAAGGTGGTGTAGACTATACATATCTTGAAGTAAGCCAGAAACTACCTACTTGGGGTGAAAATGATTCAAAGAAAAAAATAGCAAAATTTGAGTCAGAACATGCATTCAAAACTAAACAAAAGAGAGTCTTGCAAGTACAGTACAAAGCTGCATTACTTTTTCAAAAGTTACATACTTTAAAAGTACAATTTTCAATCTTAGAAGAACAACTTAAAAAAGTAAAACTTTTAGAAAAAATATCTATGAAGCGTGAAGCTTCTGGAGATATTTCTGGTTTAGAACCCTTACGTATAAATATTATGAAGCAACAAGTTATTACTAAGATAAAAAGCTTAGAGAGCCGTTACTTAAAAGTACAACTTGAAGCACAATCATTACTTCATGTTGAGGGTGAAGTTATTGTATCAGGAGAGTACATGAAATCTCAAAATGTCCAAGTAAACGAGTTAATTAAATCGCTTGAACAAAGTCCAGAATATCTTCAATCTAAAAATGAACTTCAAGTTGCCAAAGAAAAACTTGTGCTAACAAAGGCTATGAGATATGCATCGCCTGAATTATACATGTACTCAGAACGTGATTTTAACCGTAACAACCAAGTAGATGATTTTTATGGTGTCGGTTTTCGTATCGCTGTGCCATTATGGAACAGACAAGAATCTCAAATACAGATGAATAATGTACAAATCCAAAAAAGTAATCTCAAATATCAAGAGGTGTTATATAAACTTCAAAGAGATGTTAAAGGCTATTATGAGCTTTATACTAATAAGTTAAATCAATTAGAAGATTATGAAAAGAATTTACTTAAACCTGCCAAAAAGTATTATGAAGTAAACACATTTTCATTTGAATTCGGTGAAGTAAGTTTACTTGAACTTTTAGATGCTCAAACGCTTTATCTTCAAAGTCAGTTAGAGTATCAAGATTTTGTAGCACAATCAAATTTTTACTGGTTACAGTTATGTGATGCAGCATCAATTAATTTATTAAAGGACAACTAATGAATAAAATTTATATATTTCTTTTACTACTTTTAGCATTATTAAGTGGCTGTAGTGAAGATAAAAAAATTATTATGCAAGAGCAAGAGAAGTCTCTTGAACCTATTGTTATCACTGATTATAGTGAGCAAACAGAATTGTTTGTAGAGTTTGACCCATTTGTGCTGAATCAAGCATCTACTTTTTTAGCACATTTTACACATATGGACACATTTAAAGCCTTTAAAAAAGGGAGTGTAGAAGCTTGTCTCACATTCACAAATAATAAGAAAGAGTGTTTCATCGTATCTTCACCTGCATTTGAAGGTATCTTTAAACCAGTGGCTATACCCACACAAAGTGGAGAAGCTGAGTTAAGTATGAGTGTTTCGCTTAATGACATAGTCGTCACGCATCATTTAGGAAGTTTTACTGTCTATGAAACAAAAGACAAAGTTCCATTGCTCGAAGAGGAAGATGGTGCTAAAATTAGTTACCTTAAAGAGCAACAGTGGAAAGTTGATTATGCAACAGAAATTGTTAAAAGTAAAACTTTGAGAGAATCTATTTCTACATTTGCTAAAGTAGAAATTCCTAGTAATCATGAATACCTAATGAGTGCTCCTGTATCTGGAATTGTTACACTCAATGAAAAGGCATATATAGGAAATAAAGTGCAAAAAAATATGTCTCTTGCATATATTACACCATTACTTGCTCAAAAAGAAGATGTCTCAACATTAAAGTTTGAACTTAAAAAAGCAAGTATAAATCTTAATCTTAAGAAAAATGAGTACAAACGTTTACAAAAGCTAAAGGCTCAAAATGCAGTTTCCCAAAAACGCCTAAGTATTGCTCAACAAGAACAAAATATTGCTAAAGCGCAACTTGCAAATATCAAGCAAAGATTAAATCGTTTTGACACCAATTCAAATAAAGAATCTGGTATCTCTTTGAAGAGTCTCATAGATGGTCAAGTGAGTAAAATCTCAGCATTAGATGGGTCTTATGTGAATGAAGGAGATCAAATTGCACATATCCTAAACCCTACAAAGCTTTTGTTAAATGTTAATATCCCACAAAGTGATATATATAAAGTGAATAAACCCTTAGGTTTAGAACTAATTACAAGTGAACGCACACTTGATTTTTCAGTAGAAAAAAATGCAAAGTTTCTCTATTTTAGTGATGTTTTAGACGCTAAAACGAAAGGTGCTTCTTTGTATTTTGAAGTTGACAACACTATAGCAAATTTAAAAGCTGGAGCAAGTTATTCGGTAAAAGCTTACACAGGTAAAAAGGTAAATTCTTTAGCTATTCCAAAAAGTGCTATCGTAAATGATAATGGTCGGTATGTAGTTTATGTTCAAATCGGAGGTGAAAGCTTCGAACGTAGAAATATAAAAACAGGGTTACGTGATGGCAATTATGTTGAAGTACTCTCTGGAGTAAGTGAAGGTGAACATATAGTTTCAACGGGTGCGTACCAAGTTTTACTTTCAGCGGTATCGCCAGCCGCCGCAGGCTCCGGTCATGCACACTAAGGGTGGATTATGTTAGAAAAAATAATTAATTGGTCTTTAGACCAACGTTTAATCATTGTAGCACTAGGTCTAGCAATTCTTATTTTTGGAACGCTAGAACTTCAAAAGTCTGAGGTAGATGTTTTTCCTGATTTAACTGCACCGACAGTTACTGTTCTTACAGAAGTAGAAGCAATGACTCCCCTAGAGATAGAAAAACTGATTACGCTTCCTATAGAAAATGGGCTTAATGGTCTTTCTGGACTTCGTCGTATCCGTTCGAATTCATTAAACGGAATATCAGTCGTGTATGCAGAATTTGAATGGGGAACAGATATTTATCGTGCGCGTCAATTAGTAACGGAGCAAATTCAGTTACTCAGAGGTAACTTACCTCAAGATATTGACTTTCCTGTACTTGCTCCAATATCATCTATAATGGGTGAAATTATGTTTATAGCGGTGCATTCAGAAGTCCATTCTCCACTTGAGCTTAAAACAGTAGCAGACTGGAATATACGTCAACGCTTGTTATCTATATCTGGAATTTCAGATATTATCCCAATAGGTGGAGACACAAAACAGTACCAGGTAATTCTTAAGCCAGAAAAGCTTGTTACACATGATTTAAATATTGATCAAATTATTCAAGCGATTAAGCAGTCAAATCAAAATGCTTCGGCTGGTTACTATGTAGAGAATTCCCAAGAATATATGATTCGTGGTATTGGAAAATTTACAAATATAAAAGATATACAAAACACTGTTATAGATGTAAAAAATGGTATACCGATTTTGATTGGGGATATAGCCCAAGTTAGGATTGGTGCAGCTGCCAAACGGGGAACTGGTTCTTACAATGGGAATCAAGCCGTAGTTTTAGCAATCCAAAAACAACCTAATGTAAACACCATTAAACTAACAAAAAAAATAGAAGAAAGTATACAAGAGATTCAAAACTCCCTTCCTGATGGGATGATAATAGAAAAAAATCTGTTTAAACAATCATCATTTATAGATGCCGCGATTAACAATCTCTCTAATGCTTTACGC
The DNA here is from genome assembly GCF_047622445.1 of Sulfurimonas sp. GTDB lineage: Bacteria > Campylobacterota > Campylobacteria > Campylobacterales > Sulfurimonadaceae > Sulfurimonas. The sequence continues at coordinate 18,933 of NZ_JBLHOE010000042.1, read as the reverse complement.
GATGGCGCTATACTAGTTGTCGGAATAGTATTACTTTTTCTACTAAGTATCAGAGCTACTGCGATTACGCTTATGGCTATTCCTTTGTCTCTTTTTTCAACAATATTTTTACTTAATGCTTTGGATATTAGTATAAATACAATGACATTGGGTGGAATGGCGATAGCCCTTGGAGTATTGGTCGATGATGCTATCATTGTTGTAGAAAATATTATAAGAAGGTTACAGCAAAACGCTCAAAAAGAAGAATCAAAACAGTTAAGTAAGTTAAAGGTCATATCTAATGCGACTCTTGAAATTCAGAGTTCGATAGTTTTTGCTACGATGATTATACTGTTAGTATTTTTACCACTTTTTTTCCTCGAAGGAATGGAAGGTAAGCTTTTAGCTCCATTAGCAATGGCATACATTAGTTCTTTGGTCGCTTCATTAATTGTAGCAATCACAATAACTCCCGTATTAAGCTATTATTTTCTAAAAATAAAGTCAAAAAACGTACATGAAACTTCCCGTTTTTTACTAGTGCTACTCACATGGTATGAACATATTTTAACCTTTAGTATAAAGCGTTGGAAAATGCTTGTTATTAGTTTTGGAGTTCTCTTTATAGTCGCAGGTATTTTCTTATTTTCTGCTGGAAAATCATTTCTTCCAGAGTTCAATGAGGGAAGTTTAACTGTAGCAGTAGTCGCTTTACCCGGAACGGCTTTAGATAAGTCAGATAGCCTTGGTAGAGAAGTTGAAGAAGTTTTACTTGGATTTGAAGAAGTAGTTTCAGTGACAAGAAGAACTGGACGTGCTGAATTAGATCCACATGCACAAGGTGTACATGCATCTGAAATGGAAGTAACTTTAAAAATGACAAGTCGTTCTAAAGAAGATTTTCTTAAAGACTTAAGAAAAGAACTTGCTAGTGTTGCGGGTGTAAGCATCTCCGTTGGTCAACCAATATCACATAGAATAGACCACATGCTCTCTGGTTCAAAAGCGGCTATTGCTATAAAGATATTTGGTGAAGACATTAATGAACAGCGTTCTATTGCAAAAAGTATCAAAGAGGTAGTGAATGGTGTTGAAGGTACCGTAGATGTAATGGTTGAAAATCAAACAGACCTTCCTCAAGTACTTATGGAGTTTAATCGTAGGGTTATGGCTTCATATAATGTGAGTGTAGCAGAGTTAAGTACGATTATCCAAACAGCATTTTATGGCACAAAGGTAACAAAGTTTATTGAAAAAAATAAGATGTATGATGTGGTAGTAAAATACGAGCAAAAAGGGGCTGTTGATATCGAAGTAATAAAGTCAACACTTGTCCAAACTTCTTCAGGAGCACAAGTTCCTTTACATGCTCTTGTACATATAACTGAAGCAAGAATGCCTTACATGATTAGTAGAGAGGGGATGCAACGTAAAACAGTCTTAACTGCTAATGTGTCAGATAGTGATTTAGTTGGGATTGTGCAAAAGATTAAAGAAGGAATTAAAAATGAGGTAACTATTCCCAAAGGTTATAGAATAGAATATGGTGGACAATTTCAAAGTGCAGAAGCTTCTTCAAATATATTGATGCTTTTAGGTAGCTTAGTTATTTTTGGAGTGTTTTTACTTCTGTCTATGGCGTTTAATTCTGTGCGGGATGCAATTTTGATTTTAGGTAATCTTCCCTTTGCTTTGATTGGAGGTGTAGTTGGGCTGTATGTTTCAGGTGGAATTATTTCTGTTGCTACATTAATTGGTTTTATTACACTCTTTGGAATTGCGACGCGTAATGGTGTTATGATGATTTCACATATTCATAACTTGATACGACTTGAAGGTGTAAGTGATTTTGAAACTGCGGTAAAACAAGGTGCAAAAGAACGTTTGATACCAATCTTAATGACGGCACTTGCTGCTGGACTTGCAATGATTCCTTTAGCTTTAGGTATTGGTGAAGCTGGAAGTGAAATACAAGCACCTATGGCAATGGTAATTATGTTTGGTTTATTTAGTTCTACACTTCTTAATATGATTATATTACCCGCATTATATTTACGTTTTGGATCATTGAGAGGTAAAATGTAAAAGAATAAACATCAATGATTTTTTTTGATGTAAGAATACAGGAACTTACAATCAGTCTCGTAGTATCTGATGGTAATTATGTACTACCAGTATCAGTAGATGAGTTTAGACTAGGACTAGCTGAAACATATAATGCAAATAAAAGAAGAGATGGGTGTAGTAATACTTTCTAGTTTTAGTAATGTTCAAGTAACGATTATTTGATAATATTTTCATATAACAAATCAAGAAAAAGAGCTGGATGGGGTAGATTTTTCGGCACTCAGATTACATTAGGGGAATACAACTGAGTGCCGGCTTTGAAAGTTTCTTATAGAGGGTAAATGAGCTTAAACCAAGCCTTATTCCCTTTTGGTCTATTTTTAACATTTGTTTCAATATGGTACTTAGCAATTAAACTTAGTTTCCCATAGTTATACTGAACTTGTGGACCAACTGCTATAACCTGACCTTTATTGTTAGCTATAGTAGCACCATTTTGTTCATCATCAGTAATTTGTTTGTAGTAGTAACCACCAACACCTACTGTCCAGTCTTTGTTGATATGTTTACCAACCGTATAATCAAAGTGAAACTCTTCACCAGATTTGTAGTTTGTATCTGAGTTTTCTCTGTTAAAATCATACATAATCTTACTTGATACTTCCCAGCCTTCATCTGAAATATATGTCACAGCATAGAGTGGCTCAAATGTATAATAATTTCTACCAATACTCGGTCCGATATTTGTCGCTGATGGCGTAGAATATGAACCAGTTGGGAGAATAATATCCACACCTACTGCTTGATGCCAGTTTTTTGAATGCCATGAAACTAAAAATGGGTCAACTACAATATCACCTAGACCAGTATCACTACCATCAAGAACTGTACCAGGACCAGGGTTAATACTAAGCTTAGCATCAAGAGTCACAAGAGGAATAATCAATTGTGCACCCCAGTACCCTCCAAATATTTTATAAGGACTTGTATAAACAAATCTTGAAACATTTGCAGTTGCGTTTAATTTAAAATCACCTACTTCATTACCATTGTTATCCATTAATGCATCAGCACTATAGTTAGTAAGGTAGTTTAAATAGTAAAGTCCTGGAGGTGGAACAGCTCCAGCCATAAAGCCTTCTGATCCATTTGGATAAGCTCCACCACCACCTTCAGTTGCTTGTAAACCCGTGCTAAGTACAGCAGCAAACGCAGTTGCTACTACACCTTTTGCTATCTTATTTAGCATCAAAGTCATACTTTGCAAGATCGATTCCTGATTTACCTGGAGCAAGAATATTATTCGGATCAAGTGCTTTTTTAAGCTTATGAAATACATCTCTAATAACTGGACCATATGTTTCTCCAACTTCATCCATAGAACCACTGTTTGTACGATATACCCCGTATCCAGCTTTTGCAAATTCACTTACTAATTCACTATAACATTCTTTGGCTCTTGCCATCTCTTCAGGATCATTTCTATCATATAAAACATCTACGATATGGTGCATATCTCTCCAACCAACAATAAACTCGCCAACATAATCAAATCCATATTTATGTAAGATATCTGTTGCTAATTTCTTTTGATTGAGAGTATGTTTACCTTCAGCTGGTGAAACAGGAGCAAACCACATACTACCACCACCACCTTTCCAATTGTATAAACTAAACTCTTGTAAGTTTGGTTCACCTTTCATAAGTTTTGCGCGGTATTGGAAGATTGGATCATTTCCAAGCTCTTTTTCTGTGAAAAACTGAACTTTTTTATTGTTAGCAAATACTGCTTTGATAATATTCCAGTTATGCTCAATAGACTTCTCATCACCATAAAGTGCTGCATATACATTCCATGCACCCATGTTTTTATCTTTTCTAAGTCTCTTTAGCTCTTCTTCAGTAATATAGCCTTTACCAGTATGGTAATCACTTCTTTTTGCAACAGATGCTGCTTCGTAACTTGTACTTGCAATTGTAAATGCATTTGGAATAATATTTGCAATTCTAAGAGGACGTAGAGTCTCTACGATATCTGCAATATCTGTCTCATCTGGAAATGATAAACAAAATGGTTTGTATGCTGGTGGTGCTGGCATTAACCAGATACCCATCTTAGTACAAATACCAAAGTTAGACTGAGTAAAGATACCATCTAAATATGGACCGTAACCCCACTTAAATACTTGCCATGAGTTTGACTTTTCAATTCCACCCATACCAGTTCTAAGAACTTGACCATCTGCTAATACAACTTCCATACCACATTGAAATAAGAAGTGCTCACCATAAGGAGTATAACCAACACCTCTATCCATAGTATTACCTACTGGACTCGCAATTGCACTTGGTGCAGGACAACTCATCCATAATGGAATGTTGTTCTCTTGAAGATAATCATAAAGATCTTGGTATGTTACACCTGGTTCTAAAAGTGCATACCCAAGATCTGCATTTACCTCAATGATTTTATTCATACGACGTAAATCCATAAGTGCTGTACCAGCTTTTGCAGGCATTGTACTACCGTATCCTAGGTTTTTACCTGTAGAGAAAGTCCATATTGGCACTTTGTATTGATTACAAATTTCAACTACTTTTTGGATCTCTTCTACAGTTCTAGGAACTAAAGCTGCACTTGGCATCATTTCTTCTTTTTTAGTCGGAATCATTACCTTTGTATATGGTGCTATATCTTCTGAACTAATATATACATTCTCATCACCTAATGCTTTTTTAAATGCTTTAATCGCTTTATCAAAGTTCTCTTCTGTTACTCCGGGTGGAAGCTCTAAGTATTTAGACATATTGTTTTTCCTTACTTATCGTTGCTAAAAATGAGATTAGGTTTGTATTACCACACTCTTTTCGCGAAATTGTTACTTCTTTAAAACTATTTACACCTTGAGTATTTTTAGAAAGGTTTGTTGCATTACCACCTAAAATATGACCACTTAGAAAAGCCCATTGATCAGTTTGATCTAAAGTCTTTTTTGCATTTGAAATAATTCCAGATGCTGTGTGTGCTGTAGTAATGTAATGTTTAGTACCACTAGTACTTATCTTATGAAAAATTTCAGCCTTAAGATTTACTCCATTGCTTTGGAAGTATTCAACCATAAGTATGTAATCAGCTTCACTTAAAAGACCTGTAATTGATGTCACTTTATTACCATTTAGGTGTGATTTCATCATAGATGTAAAACTTTGATAATCTTGAAGAATATTTACATTTTCAATGGTAGCAAGATTTTTTTTAGAATGACCTAGACCATCTATAAATGCTTTTGAATAAGGAGTAGCATTGAGTAAAACTAAAGATTCAGATGTAGCATTTTCTTGTGCATATAAACTAGAACCAAATGCTACTATAGCAGATGCTGCTACTGCACCTTTGAGTACTGTTCTGCGTTTTGTATCTACAGTTTTCATTTTATTGTACCTGTAGCTAAGCCGCGAGACAAGTCCCTAAGTGTTGCATCATCGATTTCTGTTTTACGAAATGCTGGCATTGCGTTTAAACCAAGACGAACTGTTTGAAAAATATTTTCTGTACGAAAATCAACTGAAGCTGCATCAAATTTTATCTTAATACTGTCTGGACCGACACCAGTATCATGACAATAAGCACATACTTTTGTATAAGCTTCTTGACCATTTTTATAATATCTCTCACTCGCCATAGACTGAGAGAAGCCAAAGAGTAATAGGCTTGCCAGAGTAAGGAGCCTAATAGATTTATATTGTTTTTGCATAAAAATCTCCTATAAAATTATCGGTTTTTTAACCGTTGAAAAAATTATAAGGAGAATATGTTGCAAAATTGTTGCAATTATAAAGAAATGTTATCTGTGAATTTTGTAACCGCTACCACTTGTGTTGGTAATCATGCCTTCTGGAAGCTTCGAGCGCAGACGAAATAATACTGAACGTAGGGCTGAATAACCTGCTGGTTCATCATTCCATGCCGCAGTTTCAATCTGTTCTATAGAGGTTACATGTCCTACATTTGCACAAAGAGTATCCATGACTTTCTTCTCTCTTTGTGTTAAAGAGATTGTCTTTTCCCCATTATAGAGAATTTTTTCTTCTCTATCAAACATGTAACCATCTTTTAATCCTACTGTCTGTGTATAGGGAGTTTGCGTTTCATGTATTTTTGTTTGCAAAGATACATTGAGATTTTTCATACTGTCAAATTGATTCTTTTGAATTTGATCTTGTTTAAAACGTTGCAATGCGAGTTCAATAGTACTCTGTAGGTCAGTTGCCTTAAATGGCTTTACTAAGTAACCATAAGGTGAACTCTCCCCAGCATGAGATATTGTTTTTAGTTCTGAGTTTGCTGTGAGATAGACAATAGGTATTTCATACTTCTCATTTATCATTTTTGCAAGTTCAACACCATTATCGCCATCTTTTAAAAATATATCCATTATGATAAGATCAGGAGTTCCTCTCTCAAGTAACTTGAATGCTTTTTGAATATTTGAAGCTATGCCTAAAACATCATAACCAAGTTCAAGAAGAGTCTCTTTTATATTAAGAGCAATAATACTTACATCTTCAACAATCATAAGGTTACTTTTTTTCATTGTACTGCCTTACTTGGAAAATATATATCACAAATAAGTCCATTATTTGAGTTAAATGTAACTTCACCATCAAGCTCCTCTTCAATAATTGTTTGAATCAACTGCAGTCCAAGAGAATTACCTTGTAAGATTTTTGTAACATCTTCAACACCTTCTCCATTATCTTCTACACATACATGTATTATCTCATTTTCGAGCTTTAATGTAATATTTAAAATATTATTATCTCTATTTTTAAAAGCATACTTTATAGAATTTACGCACAATTCGTGCAAAACCATACCAAGACGAATAGACGCATCAGTGGAAAAACGTATGACTGGAATATCTATGTTTAACTCTACTGCGGATTTTTCTTCTGAATGAAGTAAGATTATGTCTGAGACAAGCTGCTTTACATATCCATTTAAGTCAATTTCATCGAGTTTATCGCTCTTATACAAAAACTCATGAACAAGTGACATAGTATGAATCCTACTTCTACTTTGCTGTAAAATAGTACGCATATATGTATCATCAATTCGACGATACTGCATACTTAGAAGACTTGAGATAATTTCTAAGTTATTTTTAACACGATGATGTACTTCTTTAAGAAGTGTCTCTTTTTCTGAGTTAGATTTTATAAGTTCTATATTAGCTTCTTCAATGGCATTTTGGTAAACTCGACGCTCACTAATGTCACGACCAAATGCACAAATAAATTCTTTGCCTTCATGCGTAAAATAGTTTGCCGACACTTCTATAGGAAGTGTTTTAGAATCTTTTCTCGTCTGGATAGTCTCAAATGTAGTATGTTTTACATCTTTTATCTCTTGTAAGAACTCTTGTGCTTGAGCACTGGTAAAGTTATGATCCATCTCCCATAAGTACATATCTAACAACTCTTCTTTTGAATAACCAAGCATACGTGACGCAGCATCATTTACATAGTAAAACTTCCCATCAAAAGTAAACCAATACGTTGCATCTGCACTATTGTCAAGTGCGAAGTTAAATAAACGAAGACTCTCTTTTTCTCTTTTCTCAACTGCTAAATAAGAAGCTTCCGTCTCTTTGATGAGGCTTAACATATAACGAAGGAGGAAGCATAATATTACCGACATAAATAATGTATATAAAATACCTATCTCAAGTGGACCAATTTTCACTATGTTTAAATCAACAATGCGGTCAAGCAATAAAACACCACCAATACCTATAAAGGCAAATATAAGTGAAAATCTACTTGGAATATAATCAGGACTGAAAATTACATTTTGGAGTAATTTGGGAAGAATCATAACATACCTTGAAATAATATTGTAGATTATATCCTTATTTGCATTAAGTGAATTTTTGCAATAATTTTGCAACATTTTTTCTTTATGATGAGAATCTAAATAGGCATAAAGTGCTGAAAATTTATTATACTGGAGATACAAATAATGAAAGAATATAAGTTATATATCAATGGACAAGATCAAGCCTCGTCAAATGGAAAAATAGTTGATGATATCAATCCATCAAATGGCGAAATTTTCGCAAAAGTGCACATGGCAAGTAAAGAAGACATAGAAGATGCTATACAAAGTGCTTACATTGCGCAAAAATCTTGGGCTAAAACACCTCCAAGACAAAAAGAAAAAGTGCTATTAAAAGCAGCTGATCTTTTTGAAGAAAGAGCTGAAGAGATTAAGACTATCCTTATGCAAGAAAGTGGTTCTGTATTTGCTAAATGTATGTTTGAAATCGGTATGGTTGCAGATATTCTTAGAACAGCAGCTGGTGAAGCAAGACGTGTGTCTGGTCAAACATTTACATCAAACGATCCGGGTGTACTTTCTTATAGTATTCGTCGTCCTTTAGGTGTTATCGCTGGTATTTCACCATTTAATGCTCCTATGATTTTAAGCACAAAAAAGTTTGCTTTTGCACTTGCTGCTGGTAATTCATTTGTACTTAAACCATCAAGTCATACACCTGTTTGTGGTCTTGTTTTTGGTGAAGTGTTTAGAGATGCTGGTCTTCCTGATGGTGTTTTAAACATCATTCCTTGTTCAAGTAGAGATTTAGGTGAAACATTCCAAACAGATAAGCGTATAGCTATGATTACTCTTACTGGTTCAACTCAAGTTGGTAAAATAGTTGCTGCATCTGCTGCAATGAACCTCAAAAAATGTACAGTAGAACTTGGTGGTAAAAGTCCAACTATCGTTCTCGGTGACGCAAATGTTGATTACGCTGTTGATACGGCTGCGTTTAGTATCTTTATGCACCAAGGTCAAATCTGTATGGCAGGTTCAAGAATCATTGTTGAAGAAAATATTTATGATGAGTTCTGTGAAAAATTTGCGGCTAAAGTGAAGACTCTTAAAGTTGGTAACCCTGAAGATCCTACCACAATTGTTGGACCACTTATTGAAGAAGCTCAGTGTAAGTTCATCAATGGCTTAGTTGATGACGCTGTAACTAAAGGTGCTAACTTACTTACAGGTCGTGAACATGAAGGTTGTTTTTACCAACCAACTGTTCTAGCAGATATAACAGAATCAATGACAATCTTCCATGAAGAAGCATTTGGTCCTGCAGCTGCAATTGTAAAAGCAAGAGATGTTGATCATATTATAGAATTAGCAAATAATTCTAACTACGGGCTAAGTTCAGCTGTAATTACAGATAACTTAAGTGCTGCACTTAGATTAACTGAAGAATTAGATACTGGTATGGTTCATGTTAATGGTCCAACTATTCAAGATGAAGCTCACATCCCTTTTGGTGGGGTAAAAGAGAGTGGAATGGGTCGAGAAGGTGGTCATTTCTCAATCGAAGAGATGACAGAACTTAAATGGGTAACTGTTGAAGGTCACTTAAACCACCACTATCCATTTTAATCTAAAAGCCTTTTCAAGGCTTTTAGTATAAACACCGCAGCAATCTACATCTTCTTCTCTAATTAATTATAATAATGAAATAAACTAAACTAAAGGTTATAATTTTGATAAATATATTCGCTACTTTACCTATCAATAAAGAGCTACTACGTTACATATCCATTTTTATAGGAGCTACACTACTCGCTATTGGTGTTGTAATGTTTCTTATTCCCAATCAAATAGTTTCAGGCGGGACACCTGGTATTTCAATTTTGATAAATAATTTCACCGGTATTCCAACAGGTATGATAATGTTTATCATAAATGTTCCCTTAGTACTTATGAGTATTAAATACATTGGAAAAGGTTTTACTATTAGAACTATTTTCTCTATTGCTACTTCTTCTTTTATGGTTGACTTTTTTCGTGAATATTTACAGGTAACAGCTTGGACAAATGAACCTATACTAGCAGGTATCTTTGGTGGTATTGCCATTGGTTTAGGTCTTGGTTTTATTATTGCCGGAAATGCTTCAGCCGGTGGTCCTTCTATTGTTGCTAGAATTGTTGCCGACAAGATGCACTGGAAACAGGGAAATGTTATTATCGCTTTAGATATTTTAATAGTTCTAAGTGCTGGAGTTGTTTTTGAGAGTGTTGAGAGTGCTTTATGGAGTCTCATAAGTGTCTACACAACTGCAAGAAGTATGGATATGCTCATATCTGGTCGTCCAACAGAAAAAGTTATTCATATCTCATCAAACAAAGTAGAATTATTAAGTGAACATATCATAGAAAAATTTGGTAAAGAGGGAATTATTTTAAATGGTTTAGGTTTTGACCAAAGAGAAAAACGAAAATTGATGATGCTAGTAATTGAAAATAACAAGATTCCTGCTCTTAGAGCTATGGTGGAAAAACATGACCCTGATGGTTTTTTAGTTATCATTGAAGCATCAGAACTATTAGGCAGAGGACATTAAAGAATGAAAGCAAAATTTGCAAAAATAAATAAGGGTGTATTATATATGCTCATTGCATCTGCTAGTTTAGCTATAGTAAGTGCCTTTGCAAAAGTTTTAAGTGTTGAAATGTCTACTATAGAGATTGTATTTTTTAGAAACCTCATTGGTGTTTTGTTTATAATAGGAACTCTTTTTAGTACACCGTTTGTACAAGTTGGAGGAAAACCTTGGTTACTCTTCTTTAGAGGCTTTATTGGTATGGTAGCAATGCTCTCATATTTTTATAATTTAGCACATATTCCCCTTGCTGATGCTGTCACTTTTTCAAGAACTGCCCCTATTTTTACAGCTATTTTTGCCTTTTGGTTTTTAAAAGAAAGAATTGGACTTACTGGATGGGTAGCGATATTTATCGGTTTTTTTGGTCTTTTGTTAGTAATGCAACCCTCAGGAGTGATTGAGAAAAGTCATATCTTTGGATTTTTAAACGCCATTGGTGCAGCACTCGCGTTTACCAGTATTCGTGAGTTAAAAAACTATTATGACACGAGAGCTATTGTGCTTATATTTATGAGTATGGGACTTGTTGTACCTATTATTTCAATGATTGTTTCTCAGTACTATATGAATCCAGATTATGATTTTATTCTCGGTGTCTTTATTATGCCACAAGGTATAGCATGGTTATATCTTTTAGGTCTAGGAATTTTTGCTTATCTTTCTCAGTTTTACATGACAAAGGCTTATGGTGAATCAAAGGCTGGAATTGTAGGAGCTGTAAGTTACTCTGTTATACTTTTTTCTGTTGTCATTGGAGTTGCTTTGGGTGATGAGTTACCAAGTCTTTTGACATTTGCAGGGATTGGATTTATTATTTTTGGTGGTGTTATGGTGGCTAAATCTAAATAGTTTTTCTTCTTCTCGCAAATAATAGATATAATAAAGATTCTTTAAAAAGTTAGGTTTTTACTGTTTTAATAACTGTCTAGTTTATAGGGGACATTCCAGATGTCTACACAAACTATTCCCTATTTAATAAAAAATACTTAAACAAAAGGCATAGCTTTTACAGTGCTTTAATTATGTTATTTCAATAATTGCTCTATTCTCTATAGAGATGACTTTTAATTTTTCTTTATCTATATTCTTTGTAATTTCCAAAAACTTATCTTCACTACCATCTGAAGTATTCTCGAATGATGCGAATACTATACTCTGACAGCCTAGATTACTTAATTTTTTAAATAATACTGCTTGACTAGTTTCCGTCATAGCATGCTGGGCTGGTTCATCAAAAAGAAAAATACCTGGGTGATTCCCTTTTTTAATAGTAGATACTTCATATAAGGCTATCAAATATGCCCAAATTGAACGAACGAAGTCACTGGCAGATGAGTTATATCTAATTGCTTGAGTGTCACCAGCTATACTTACCATTGGAAAGTATTTTGAGCTGCCTCTGTCTGATATCCATACTTGGTCGTCTCTTTTACTTCCATATAAAAAATCTGTTAATAAGATTTTAAATGAACTATTTAATTCGATAAGTTTTAATTTGTCTTGATAGTTCATTTCATGAGGTGTCTTTAATTTTTCATTATTATCCCAAAGTTTAGCAATTTCTACTAAATCAGTATTTAATTCGACTATATCTTTTTTTATAGTCAATATTTTTTCATATTTGTTTTCCAATATAACAAATTCTTTTACAGAAGAAAAAGAAGCTGAATTTGAATTTGAAATAAAGTCTTTTTCTAAATAAGCAACTATTTGTTTGTCTGATTCATATTCTTCTTTCATCTGTGCATAATGATTTTGTTCATTATCAATTTCTTGATTAAGTACATTAAGATAAGTTACTAAAACATCTTTTTGTGATTTTATATATATCTTATTTTCTTCTAGACCCATTACTTCAATGTTTTCGTATAAACTTGATGATATAGGATTATCGCAAGTTGGACATTTCCCCTTAAATATTTTGTTTGTATTACTCTCTGAATTAGTATATTTTTCGATTTTAAGTAAATATGTTATTTTTTCTATTTCACTTTCTAATCGAGTATTTTCTTTTTCTAATAATACCTGTTCGTTATATTTAGAAGAAATACTTTGATTGATATTTTGAATTGAATCAAATGTTATTTTCAATTTTTTTCTAAGTTGAATGATTTTGTTATCAATATCATTATTGGGCTTTACTAATGTTTCTTCTAGTTCATTAATTTTAGTTTTCAAAATATCCAAATAATTATCTATATCATATTTTTCATCATCAATATAAAATAGCACACTATAAGATGATTTTGAAAGTAGTTCAACTCCTCTGACTTTTTCAGGTAAATTAACCAATCTTCCAGATATTAGTTTAACTTTATCTTTGATTTTATTAATTTGAGTATCCCACTCTTGGGTAATCTTTATTTTATTGTCTTCATATTTACTTTTTTCTTTTTCAAATTCAAATGTATCTAAATCAAGTATATATTCAACTATTCTTTTTTTTGGGTCTTTAATTCCATAATAAGGAATTGCAGCAAAAAAATCAGTCCATCCTTTGACTTGTTCAATAAAACAAGAATTAAAGAGTACTTGTAAATATAATTTTGATTCTCCACTTTCATATTGTGGAACAATTGGTAATTTTATATTCAAAAAAACTTCTAAGTAACTATAAAAACCTTCTTCACTTAAAGCAGCACCTGGGTCATGTAAAAAGTAAAACTGTTCTGTACCATCTTCTGTTACTTCCATGATTCTTTCTTCAATGTCATAATGTTTTATGTATCGTTTCAATTTAATACACTTTCCTGAATTATTCTCAATTTCCAAGATGACAACAGATGTGATAATCTCTAAATCTAAACCACCATAAGGAATACTTGAAGTAAGTATAGAATCTAGGGCAACCGTATTTTTTCCGCCAAGCAATTCTTCCATTCCTAGACCATAAAAAATGGAGGACGCAATTGTTGTTTTACCTGAATGGTTGTCACCTTTTATAATGGTAAGTCCATTTGTTAAAAAATCAATTTTTCTACCAAACTTTTTATCTTTTGTTGTAATTTCAATAGTTAAATTATTGATTTTTATCATTTATTAACTCCATAAACTTTTTAATTTGTCTACATTTTTATCGCTTAATTTTGAACCAATATTTTTTAAAAATTGTTGTTGGCTATCTAGAGCTTTTAATTCTTTAATATCTGACACAAACTTAATACCTTCTTCTGTCAAAAAATATTTAGAACCATTAAATCCACACAATTTATCTTTTACTAATATAGTTAAAATAGAATTATTTTTAATGTTAATATTCCAAAGACCGATGGATAAATCACAATTATTTTCTAAGCTTTCAAGTAACCTATTCTGTCTATCAACACTTTTAATTACCCATAAAAGTAAATGAATTTTTAATAGAGAAATAGTTTTTTGTTTACCATATCCAGTATAGAATATTATGAATAACATCATAATTGATAAATATAATATTCTTGTATCAGAATCAATATCAATGGGTTTTTTTGAAATTCTAAATTCCATATTTAATCCTTTATTATAAAATCTACATTACAATCAAATAACCACTTAGCTATAGCATTTGAAGCAAGTTTGTTGACCGTGGAGGTTGAAATATTTAAATATCCAAACTCTTCTTTGATAACAGACTTTACTTCTTCTGTCATTTCCACTATTCTTGATTGGCCTAGTGTCTTATTTTCAATTCTGTGCACATATTTACTTTCAAATGAGTCCAATATAGTTTCTAGTGATATTTTCCATTTTTCATCAAAATTAATATCGTAATCAGATAAAGAATGTATTAACATATTTCCATTCATATATTCACCAATCCGTATATAATTTTTATTGACAGCATCTTCTATCTCATAAATTGTTGTGTTCTTCCGATTTAAAAAATCGTAATTACTATTCTCTTCATTCTTGAATTTTTCAAGCTCATCTTCTGTAATCTTTTTATTTTTTTCATTCATTGATTTTTCTATATCTTCTATATTTATATACTTTGAAAAAATAAAGTCATCCTTTATAAGTAGGTTTACTAATGTTAATGCAATAACTGTTGCAAATGTACCATGTGCATCTACTAATGAATTAACAACCCCTACTAAATAAAGTTTACCGTGTTCTTCAAAAAAAACACCACTTCCAGATACACCTTCTATTTTATCAATAGTATTATCAGGAGATGTATCTCCGTTAATATTATTAACGGTTAGAGCAATAGATTGGTTTTGTGCATCTATATCATCGCACCTAATATCATTAAAAGGGAAAGAATTTCCATTAGTTACAGCCCTTGGAAAACCTCTTAAATGGTAGTTCTTTTCATAAAGAGCTTTGTCAAGATATATGGTATTTGGAATATTAAAGGAGACATTATCAATTGCTAAGAGTATCAATTTATTGTATTGCTCAATACTATTTACTTTAATATTTGTATTCAAATAAGAGTTTACTTCAATATCGTTTTCAGTTGTGTTGTGTTGATTGTCTTTACCAAAAACAACATGTTCTACTGTTAATATATAATGTGTTTTTCCCATACAAACAATAATACCTGTTCCAACTTCCTGTTGATTGTCTATATTAATATTTATCTTTACTGTTAAAGATTTAATCTTGTCAATAACATTTAATTTATCTTCCACAATTTATCCTCCCTAGTTCTAATATCTTGAAATCATAAATAGATTGAAAATTAAATTCTGCTTCTTCTTCTTGAGTAGGTAATCTAACATTTTTTTGTTCGTATTCACTTTTTGGATAATTGAAATATAAGTTTATCTTTTTACAATAATCTCTTTCTGGGTGACATATAATTCTCGCTATTGTTTCAATATCGGGATGATTATGTGTGCCATTAGTTGAGAAAATAAAATTATTAGATTCTATTAGTGATAGAAAATCAATGCTTGTATTGTATTTACTACCATGATGTGAAACTTTTACATAGTCAACTTGACATCTGTTCACTGAAGTATATTTATTTGATTTCAAAGATTTAACAAGTACACTATCTTTGGCATCTCCAAGTAACAATATTGACACTCCTTCATAACTTATGATAAATGCTAAGCTTGACCAATTAGCAACATCTTTCGTTAAACTTTTTTCTTCAAATTTATCTTTTGCAATTTCAGATAATAACCTTGTATCATTTGTAAAAGTTGATGATATCAAACTTTGTTCTTCTTCATATTGTGTCCAAGAATTATTTAAATGGTATAGAGCTTCAATTGTAGGAGATAAAAATTTTATTGATAAACCATTTTCATTAAATTCTTCATCTTCTACAATATTGTCATTAAATATTTCAATTCCCTGTTCTTGAATGAATTCTGTTAATTTAATACCATCACTAATTGATATCATAGAGGAGTTGGTCTTTTTTATTAAATCTGCTGAATTAAAGTAGATTTTTTTAATTTTCTTTGAATGTTTACTTTCTAATAGTTTATTAATACCACCAATATGGTCTAAGTCAATGTGTGTAACAATAACTAAATCGAGTTGATCAATCTTTTCAACAATATCTTTTAAAGCATTTTGATATACTTTTCCCGTACCACCATCAATTAAAATATTTCGATGAATATTTTTATTATCTAGATAAGTAACGAAAATAGAATCTCCTCCACCTGCGTGCAAGAAAGAGACATTAAACATATATATTATCTCTTATCATTGTTGATAGTTCCTTTTTGAATAATTATGTATTGTATCAAATATTTTATAGTATTATTATTTGTTTTGATATTTAAATTTGATAAAATGATTTGCGCTATAAGCAAAACAGGTTAATATTGAAATTATGTTAAGTCAGAGAGAGTGAATTTTGATTTGCTATTATAACTGTCTTATCATCTACATATAATACTTTTACAAATATTTTTGGATAGATTTTAGTAATCATGCTTTTAATTAGAGTATAATTTTTCTATAATAATTTATTTTATAGGATCTATATTTGAAGTTAGCGAATGATAATGTATATTTTGAAGAATATAAATTAATACAATCAAAAATCGATCAATATGGAAATAGTTCACTTCAATTAAAAGGGTTTAGTGTTACACTTGCTTTAGCACTGAGCACTTATTCGATTAAAGAGGATAGTTTAATTATCTCTTTATTTGGTATGGTGGGTATTGTCCTTATTCTTTACTATGAGGGTTTTAATAGTATATTCGATGATATTTTGAAGAATAGAGCATTGAAATTAGAAAATGCTAGTATAAGAAATAGATGTGATAAGATTGGTGAGCCTTTACAAATAGGAAATTTATTAAAGAATTATAAGAAGAAAAATATTAATCTTTTTAAATTGATTCTTAACAAGATCACTTTGCATTACGCAGATAATATTATTCATTTTTTTAATATTTTTTTAATGGTCGCTACCATTACAATTGTCTTAGTAAAGAACGAAACAGATATAAAGGAAACTACGGATTTAAATGTGACATGTTGTATCCAGAGAGACAAAATAAAAAATAAAGAAAATTATATTTTACAATCTGAAGCTCTAGAAAGCCTTCATCAAAGACCAACTAAACTAGAGAGAACTGATAATGAGTTACATAATACTGATAATTATTATAAAAAAACTATTTTAAAAGTGAAGGACTATAAGTGTCAATTAAAAATAAAAAAATAGAGAAAGAAATTCGTACTTATTCTGAAATCATTGAAATGATTGGAGATGCTTCTGATGATGATGCGATAGCGAAATATTGCTATTTCTCACAACACATTATCAGAAAATGTAGAGATTATATAAAGTATATTCTAAGCTTAGAAGAAATTGACCCTGAAGATATATTTAACATGCTTTATAATACACGTAAATTTGAAGTAGACTATACTGATACTTATAATTATTTTGATCGAATGCTTGTTGTTAGTTCTTATGGTGAGTATTGGATCGAAGAAGATGAAGAAAACTATATTAATTCTTTTAAAAAACATAAAAAATATCTTCATGAGATATTAGTTATTACTAAGAAGCTCTACAATGAAAGATAAAGAATTTATACATTATAAAATAATAGATTTTTTTAAAAAAGAACAAAACACTGTTGCTGAGGTCAACTTAAAATTACTATTAAAATCACTAAACTATTCTATACAAGAATTTAAAAATAATTTTATTCAAAAAGATTATGTTATAAATAATAATGGTATCTATCATTTAAACTACCAAGATAGATTTTTAGTTTCACTAAGAGAGAGTCATGATATTTTATGTTTTGAAAAACTATCTAATAATCTTAGAACAGAGGTTAAGCTTCTACTAGATGAATTATTAAATAATTATGAAGATAGTATACAAAGTGTTTTTTTAATTGGTTCTAGTGCTAGAAATACAGTACATAATAAGAGTGATATTGACTTATTAATTGTATGTAAAAATAAGTTTGACTATAAAATAATGAATACATATAAAAAAATTCAATTAATAGTTTATTCAATAGATGAGTTTAAAATTAAATATGAAAAAAATTCTGAATTAATTATTTGGGCTTTCCATGCAGGGTTGTTATTATATGACGCTAATTTCATTAATAAGTATTATGTACAAAAAAACACTCAAATCTCATCTCATACAATATTAATAAAGAGAATATTAATTAAAAAGATAATGGATAATTTTTCATCTTCTAAAATGTATTTTGATAATCTAGATACTCAAATATTAAAACAATTGATTTTTCATATGGCTCGTTATATTCTTATGATACATAAGATACTACCGCTATCCAAAACAGAAATAATCCCGCAACTAATGAAAGTAGATAATAATAATGCCCAAATTCTTTTAGAAATCCTAGAAGAAATGAATAACGATAAAATTACATTAGAAGCATATGCTAAAAATTACTATAAATTAATTAATTCATTTAAGCAGTGTCTTAATACTAATTAAACTATGTAATGTCCTATAGAATTAAATGTAAATCAATCCTATAATTTAGATAAAGTAATACATAAGTATGAGTTTATATAGGACTAAAAATGTTAAGAAGAGAGTCCTATTAAAGCACTTTTTAGAGTAATAAATGATTTGCTTAAGCTTTACTTTAATATGACTAACCTATAATTATGTACTTAAACTGTTACACATGTTGTTTAGTAGCTTTAAAATATATTTAACTCATATCCCTATATAAGGTACTTCGTAAAATGGCGACAGTTCCAGTATCCGAAGCCATCAAAAAATCTTTTTTCAAATCACTTTAATCACAACTCTAAGATATTCCTGACCTTTGAAACTTTTTTCATAGAAGCCATAGCATTTTGAATAATTAATAAAAGACCAATACTCTTTATATAATGGCCTGAAAAATCAAGACAAGTTTTCAGCTTAATTAATTTCCACCTTGTATTGTTACCTTACCCTACATTTTTAATAAATTCAAGATACATATTCATAGGTTTTTG